>JAYUYI010000275.1:0-4645 GCA_043752545.1 Thermoleptolyngbya sp. | reverse complement strand
GGGTAGTTTCTCGGCAGGGCGGAGAGCTATCCTGTCAAAAGTATCACTAATTAGAGAATAGGTCAGGGACTGAATGCATATAACCGAGAGGCAGATTGAGGCTGGCCGTTAGAGTGGCCACAACCTGGTCAACTTGAGCATCGGTTAGCCCCGGATACATGGGCAGTGAGAGCACCTGGCGGCAGAGTTGCTCGGTATGGGGGAAGTCGCCAAGTTGGTATCCCAGATGTTGGAAGGCGGGCTGCAGGTGACAAGGCGTAGGGTAGTGAATCCCCGTTTGAATCCCCTTGGCCTCCAATTCAGCTTGCAGTCTAGAGCGATCAATGGCGCAGTCGTCGTTGACACGCACCACATAGAGGTGATACGCATGCCCCGTGCCGCTGACATTTTGCATGGGGACAATCCCCACTCCGGCCAGCGGAGCCAGCAGCGTCTGATACTGTTGAGCCACGCGCTGGCGATCGCTATTCCATTCGGGCAGGTAGGGCAGCTTCACCCCCAATACCGCCGCCTGAAGCGTATCTAGCCGGCTATTGACGCCAAATTCTGTATGGTGATGTTTACGCGCTGCACCGTAGTTGCGCAGCGATCGCATGGTTTCGGCAATATGCGGTTCCTGCGTCAGTACCATGCCGCCATCGCCCAACGCTCCCAAATTTTTGCTGGGGTAAAAGCTAAAGGCAGCGGCCAAGCCCACTGATCCCGCTCGATAGCCTTCGCATTCGGCGAGGTGCGACTGAGCGGCATCTTCAAAAATGAGCAAATCGTAGGTGCCCGCCAAGTCCAGCAGCTGCCGAGGCGAGACCATTTGGCCGTATAGATGCACCGGAACGATGGCGCGGGTGTTGGCTGTGATCGCCTTCTCGGCTGCCATCAGGTCGATTAAGGCGGTATTGGGGTCGCAGTCTACCAGCACTGGGGTCGCTCCGGTCTGCAAGACGCCAATGAGGGTCGCAACAAAGGTATTGGCTGGCACAATCACTTCATCGCCTTGACCAATGCCACAGGCGCGTAATCCGAGGGCGATCGCATCGGTACCACTGCCGACTCCCACCCCATAGTGGCTGCCGCTGGCATGGGCAAAGGCGATCTCAAAATCGGTCACTGCCCGTCCCAAAATAAAGTCTTCGGCCTGCATGACCGATTGGATCGCCCGTTCAATTTTGTGCTGAATTGGTTGATGTTGGCATTTGAGGTCAATTAAAGGAACACCTAAACTCTCAGGGCGCATTGGAGGAATCAACATCGGAGGAGTTGTTAGCGTCTGCATGGCGATGAGGATAGGAGAACCAGAAGAGGCTGGGATCAATGCGGAGTCAGAGCCTATCCCTATTTATGCGGGATCAACGGTGAAGTTGGGGGAGAGTAGGGATGAAGAGTCGATAAAAGAACCGCAGTGGGAACCGAAGCAACGGGGAGCAGTCCAGGGATCAAAACAGCGTGCTGCTCAGCAGCACGCTGTTCTGGGAATTTAAGTTCTGGGGATCTAAGCCCAATTTAATTTACCCGATGTGCAACTTGATCTAAAGCCTTGTGGGATGGGCGTCTCGCCCGTCCCACCTGGGCGGGCAAGATGCCCACCCCACGGAAAATCAAGGGTTTCAACGGTAAAGTTGCACATCGCGTTAATTTGGCATCCTAGGGCTGAAACCGAGTCGGTGAACATTGAATCACCAGATCATCGGTCGCTCCGCTCAGGTGTTGGGCATAGCGACGGGCAAGCGGAGGCAGCAGCGCAAACGGGTTGCTAAATCCAGAAAATATATGTAGCCCTGCCGCACCGGGGACTGCGCCAATTAGAGGGAGGCGATCGCCACTAAAGGCGATCGCACAGGAACGCCACGTCCCAGGCACGTCTTGCAACGCTGGCAGGAAATGGCCGACGCCGCTGCGAATCGCGGCTTCACTGCTGACTGGATCGGCCACCGCGTCGGGATCAGTGAGGACTCGGCTAATTTGGCCAATCCGCATTCGTCCATCTTGGAACTGCACCGCCCCTTCATCTAGAATCGGTGGCGCTAGCTCGTGCAGCGGCTCGTCCCATCGAGGCTGGGCATCGGCACTAACCGCAACTGCTTCCATCGCAAACCGCTTTAACTGCGCCAGCATCACCAAGCTGCGCATCTGTAACTCTAGCGGCAGCGTTTCTAACAATTCTGCTTGGGTATAGTAAATCGGCACCACTAGCCCTGCGGCTTTGAGCAGATTCCGACTCCAGGCACCCGCACACACTACAACATTAGCAGCCATGTAGGTACCATCCGACGTGACCACCCCTTGGACGCAGTTGCCTGCCATCACCCACTCATCTAAGCGGGCAATCTGGACTGTGCCACCGAGGCGAGTTAGCGCTTGGCGGTAGGCATCGGCAGTTTGCTCAGGGTTAACATGCCCATGACGCACATGCAGCGCTGCTCCGATCGCGTCTCGACTCAACAGCGGCTCCATCTCACAGGCCGTTTCGGCTGTAATCAAAGTGGGCACTACCAAACAATCTTTGTAGGTTTGGGCGATCGCCACCCCATCCGCATCGGGCGCAATGACCATCAGCAGATCCAATTCCCGAAACTGGGTGTCTGCCTCCAATTCTGCCGACAGCGATCGGTGCAGGTCGATGCCGTCTTGGCAAACTTGGCGCAATAGCTCAGTATTGCCCGACCAGTAAGCAATGCCGCCGTAGCTGTAGCGCGTTCCATTGGCCGGTTCGGCAGATTGCTCAATCAGTAAAACCGAGCCACCGGCTTTAGCCAATTCATATCCCAAGGCAGACCCCGCAATGCCACCACCGATTACAATCCAGTCGTACGTTGTCATACCCCGTGTTCACCCTAGTTTCTGAGCTGGTTTTTGAGCAGTATAAAGCTGAATTCGTGCGAAAGCGGCATTCAGCTGCCTTAAACATTGGCAGCTGAAAGGATATACGCATCCACCTCAATTTCTACGAGCATTTCTGGCGCTGCAAGTTTGCTCACTTCTACTAAGGTATTGGCAGGCCGAATGGTATCAAAAAACTCACTGTGGGCTTTCGTTACCTGTTCCCAGTCGTTCATGTTGGTAATGTAGACGCGGGTTCGCACCACATCAGTCAAGCTAGCGCCTAACCCGTGCAGGGCAGCTTCAATTTTTTGGAAAATGTATACGGCTTGCCCATACAAATCGCCAGGAGATTGAATTTGCCCATTAACATCACTCGCGGTTGTGCCCGATACATACACCAATGGCCCGACGCGCACCGCCCGGGAGTATCCGGCGATCGCCTCCCACGGGGTTCCAGTCGAAAGTTGCTGCCGCTCCATACTGCTGCTGTCCCTCAAATTACTTAATTACGTTAACAGTCTTTACACGTTTAACTGTCTTTAAACTATGTGGATCTCAGGCCATACGGACGGTCTCTGCAACTCTCACAAAATTTTTATTTTCTCTATAGTTTCTCTGTAATTTCACGGCTGACCGATTGGCCTAAACCCCGCACGATGAATGGACATACTCCAAACCACCATTTTCGTCACTCTCACTATGGGTAGAACTATCAAAGGTAAAGATGCGACGCGCTTTGGCTTAGTTGTGGCCAGCTGCGGGGCAATGGGCATTATTTTGGGAGGCACCAACAGTCATGCTGCAATGAGCGACTGTTTGACCGCCAAAACGGTCACCAGCGAATGTCTGACCCAAGATCCGCTGCAAAAACAAGTAGAAGGCATGAGTGTGGGGCTATTTGTTGGAGTTGGGGCTGCCATTGGTGCCACCTGGCAGCAGAGGCAGAGTAAGTATTAGTCAACGATTCAGCTCAGCATTAGATTCTGGATTGGAGAGAAAAAGAACAAACAAAAAGGCGTCTTGCCTAGAAAGACGCCTTTTTGTTTGTAACTACTCAGGCTATAAACAGCCCTCATCCCCTAGCCCCTTCTCCCTATTTGGGAGAAGGGGAACCGAACCAATTCAAAGTCCCTCTCCCTACTTGGGAGAGGGATTTAGGGTGAGGGCAGACTGAGTAGTTACTTGTGTTTGTTCTTTTTCAGAAAACCAGGTTCATAAAATCGGATTCAGAAAATTGCGACTATAGCCCGATGAGTCGAATAATGCTGGTGACGGGAGAGAGCACCGTTCCCAAAAAGTCGGTGACTTCAGTCAACCCCGATCGCCCAACCAATACCGTGTCATTTGGAGAGAGCGGTGGGTTTTCGCTACCCCCAACCCCTGAGGCGAAATCTACATCAATCCGGCGACGAGCCACTGTACCATCAGGATTGAGCCGGATCAAAATGACTGAGCCGCGTCGTGCCCGGTTGTTAAAGCCGCCAGCGGCCAAAATTGCCTGGTTCAATGGTGCATTAGGCGGCAACACGATCGCCCCCGGACTTTTTACTTCACCCACCACATTTACCGTCATCTCGGTCGGCGAGAAACTGGCGGAGGCCAGCCGCGTAATCTCTTCGGGCGTCAGGGCAGTAGCCGTGGGAATAAACACTGTGTCGCCTGCTTGCAGCGGTAAATCTTGCCGCAGATCGCCCCCTTGCAGCAATTCCCAAAAATTGACTTTGACCGCCTGGATCGCTCCCGATTGCGTCACCCGCCGCACCTCAATATTGCGAATGTCGGCGGCTTGGGTAATGCCGCCCGCTGTTTGAATCGCCTGGGTTACGGT
>JAYUYI010000274.1:0-4646 GCA_043752545.1 Thermoleptolyngbya sp. | reverse complement strand
GGGACAATGCTCGGATAGGTAGCTGTTCGTTTTGGCAAAACGCCCCCATTATTTGATTTCAGGAGATTCCGGCCATTTATACTCGTCCTCTGGCTCGGTTAATTGAGCAACTGCAACGACTCCCCGGCATTGGCCCCAAATCGGCACAGCGCTTGGCACTGCATCTATTAAAACGCCCCGAAGACGAGGTGAAAGCCTTGGCGATCGCGTTGATGGAGGCCAAGCAGCAGGTGGGGCAATGTTCCGTCTGCTTTCACCTGTCGGCAGAACCCGTCTGCGATATCTGCCGATCGCCCAGCCGTGATACCCAGGTGCTCTGCGTCGTCGCCGACTCTAGGGACGTGATTGCCCTAGAAAAAACCCGCGAATATAAAGGCAGATACCACGTCTTGGGCGGTCTGATTTCACCCATGGAAGGGATTGGACCCGAGCAGCTCCACATTTCGCCTCTGGTCAAGCGCGTCAGCCAGCAGCGGATTGAAGAAGTGATCATGGCCATTAGCCCCAGCGTCGAAGGCGACACCACCACCCTCTACGTCGGGCAATTGCTCAAACCGTTCACCAAAGTTACCCGCATCGCCTTCGGCCTGCCCATGGGCGGCGACCTAGAATATGCAGATGAGGTCACCCTGGCACGGGCACTAGAAGGCCGCAGAGAGCTAGATTGAGCCGTTTGAAGCCGCTGGTGAATAATTGAGAGCTGCACTGGGAACTGGGGCGATCGCGCTTTCCCCTCAATCATTCGTCGTTGAACCTCAACCGCTCTCGCTTGACTCTCAAATACTCGTGCCTGAGGCTTGAATACTCGTGTATGACTCTCAAATACTCATGAGTGACTCTTGAATACTCGTACGGCACTTCCAAACACTCACATAGCCAATACCTGTCCATCTTGCCAATACCTAACAGGTAAAACCCACCCTTTCCCCTAACTATTGCGATCGCATCAGCTAGCAGCCCAGGCATAGCCCTCTACAAGACTACAAAACGGAAGAGTGTTTGATTTCGGGCGTTGCTGAATAGGGGGAGGATTTATATCAGCAAAAAGCAAGGGACATTGTTGCTTTGATCAAGCAGCAGTAGGTGATGCGATCGCCTCATTCCCTGCAATTAAATGTAAGAACGAAGCATTTGTACCAACATCCCGGCCACAGCTACGAGATACTGATGTAAGGACGAAGCATTTGTACCAAAATCCCGGCCACAGCCATGAGATACCGATGTAAGGACGAAGCATTTGTACCAACATCCCGGCCACAGCCATGAGATACCGATACAAATGCTTCGTCCCTACTGTCGGGCGATCAATCTAATTGGTACTATTTCAGCTTTTGCTTAATAAAGGTAAGCAATTGCGTCATCTGTTTCTTCAGCGTATCGATTTCGCCTTGCATCTTTGCCACCTTTTCGGTGAGGGCAGCGAGTTCGGCAGCCCCAGCGGCAGATTCGGCAGCAGCGGCAACCGCAGCAGCAGACGACACAGCCTGCGGCCATTTCTTAAACTTAGCCATCGATGATTTAATGGCTTCAATCAGCTGCTTTTGTTCGAAGGGCTTTTCGATAAACTCAAAATATTCGAAGGGTTCCGGTAGCTTTTCGGTTACCTCCTCTTTACGACCCGACATCAGAACCAGCGGCGCGCGCAGCTCGGGTTTGGCCTGAATCGCCTGAAATACTTCCCACCCACTCATCCGGGGCAATAGGAAATCTAACATAATTAGGTTAGGACGTTCTTGATTAATTAGATTAATCCCTTCTACCCCATCTTTCGCCTCCAGCACCTCAAAGTTACCCTTGGGCAACATATCGCGCACCATGTTGCGAATGACTCGGCTGTCATCGATAACCAGGATTTTATGACTTGCCACGACGGGACTCCTCGGGTGGTGACTGAAGGAACAGACGGTAAATGAACGCTGGAGCAAACTAGCTTTGTGCAAGCTGTCATAATTTCAGTATGCACTAGTGTAGCCTCTGGACGTTGAGATAGGAGATCTCCGAGACATGAATCAGCGAGATATGCATCAGATGGCTGATCAAGTGCCGGATCTTGAACCAGTGCGATCGCCTTCAGAATTTCCCTTCCTTAGCATGCCCAAATGGCTACGCCGACCGATCGGCAAAGCCAGTGAAATTTCAGCCGTGCAGCAAATTATTAAGCAGCGGCAAATTCATACCATTTGTGAAGAAGGGCGCTGTCCCAATCGGGGCGAATGTTATGCCCAAAAGACAGCGACGTTTTTGTTGATGGGTTCTGTCTGCACCCGAGCCTGTGGGTTTTGTCAGGTGGATAAGGGGCATGCGCCGATGCCGCTCGACCCGCAGGAGCCGCAGAAAGTGGCG
Source organism: Thermoleptolyngbya sp. (assembly GCA_043752545.1). GTDB lineage: Bacteria > Cyanobacteriota > Cyanobacteriia > Elainellales > Elainellaceae > CASBQJ01. The sequence continues at coordinate 2,303 of JAYUYI010000274.1, read as the reverse complement.
GAGGCAGTGCAGCTATTGGGATTGCGCTATGTAGTGCTCACATCGGTGGCGCGGGATGATCTGGCGGATGGCGGTGCGGGCTGGTTTGCCCAAACGATGGCAGCGGTGCGGTTAGCCAACCCAGATACGCAGATTGAGGTACTGACGCCAGACTTTTGGGGCGGGCTATCGGGTGCTAGTGGGCAGCAGGAGCGGGTAGCTACGGTGGTGGCGGCTCAGCCTGCTTGCTACAACCACAATGTGGAAACGGTGCGACGGCTCCAGGCTCCGGTGCGGCGCGGGGCTAAGTATGAGCGATCGCTCCAAGTCCTGCAATGGGTGAAGCAGCTTGACCCGTCGATCCCAACCAAGTCGGGCTTAATGCTAGGGCATGGTGAAACGGAAGCGGAGCTGGTAGAAACGCTGCATGATTTGCGAGCTGTGGGCTGCGATCGCCTCACTTTGGGTCAGTATATGCGCCCGTCCCTAGAGCATTTGCCTGTGCAAAAGTATTGGACGCCGGAGGAATTTGACCAATTGGGGGCGATCGCCCGCGAACTGGGCTTTAACCATGTGCGATCGGGTCCATTGGTGCGCAGTTCGTATCATGCGGGGGAAGTAGAGGAAAAGATGCAGCATAGTCGCGGCAGTGGTGGTGAAAGATAGAATGAACTTTCAGATTGGTTGTGCAGTTTGGGCGTATAAAGAATGGGTCGGTAATTTGTTCCCGACAGGGAGCCACGCCGCCGATTTTTTGCGGCTTTACAGTCGGCGTTTTACCACCGTAGAAGGCAACACAACCTTTTACTCTGTGCCGGATGCTGCCACTATAAATCGCTGGGTCGATGAAACACCCAGTGGATTTAAGTTTTGCCTCAAGCTGCCGCGAGATGTGACGCATCAGGAATTGCTGATGCCGCAAGTAGAGGATGCGATCGCCTTCATTCACCAAATGCAAGGGTTGGGCGATCGCTTGGGGCCACTGATTATCCAACTCCCGCCCAGCTACAGCCCGTCCCAAATTGACGACCTCAAATCCTTTTTAGATGCATTGCACCAAACTCAGGCCGCCCTCACCTTAGAAGTGCGGCATCTGGCTTGGTTTCGAGCTGATATTGCACCCAAACTGACGGCTTTACTTCAGCACCGAGGCGTAGGGCGCGTCATGCTAGATACGCGAGCGATCTACGATTGTCCTGATAATCCTGAGCTAGATTCTGAACGGCGCAAACCACGCGTGCCCGTCACCAAAGTCCCCACAGCCGATTTCACGCTGGTGCGCTATATTAGCCACCCCACACTAGAGATGAACGACTCCTTGATGCACGAGTGGGTGGCTCAGCTCGATACCTGGCTGCGCGCGGGTCAACAGATCTATTTCTTTGTCCACTGCCCAACTGAGGCCAAATCTCCGGTCAATGCTCGCTACATGCAACGCCTGCTCGAACAGCACGGTGTACCCGTTCCTGAGCTACCGTGGAATGCGATCGAAGATGAACCACCGCCCAATCAACTCAGTCTGTTTTGAATCTATTTTGCGCAGTTCCTTACCTCCATCTCTTGCCTCTCCAATACAATAGTCCAAGCTAGCTCACCAATTTTGACCCTAGAATTCGCATGACCGTAGATACTCCTAGACCTTCTCTAAATCGTCTCAGTCGGTTTGATTGGCGGCTGTGGAACCGCTTTGTAGCGATCGCCCAACCCTACTGGTTCCCGACCGAAAATGGCGGCGGCAAAGTCTTTTTTGGCCTGTTAGCCTTGCAGTTGCTGTTCCTATTTTCGTTTCTGTTTGTGATAGTGGCCGCAGTCACCGAGCTATGCCAGCGGATAATTCCAGGGTTTATGGAACAAACCGCAGAGGGGCTGGTCAGCAATATTCACGGGATCATTGCGTCTCCCATAATCTACGTCGTGGCAGGCGGGATTATGGTGCCGCTGATTGTGGCCTTTGCGCTGCGCGATCGCATCCTGCCTCGGTGGCAACAGTGGGGGCTGCTGACATTGCTGCTGCTGCTATTGCTATCTGTTAGCGGCATGAACGTGATTATTAGCTATGTCGGCAACTTTTTTACAACCGCATTGGCCGAAAAAGATGCCCCGACGTTTTGGCGGTTTTTCTGGGTGTATGCCGGAGTATTTGCGATCGCCACGCCATTTACGGTGTATTACAAATACGTTCAAGATTTGTTGGGATTACGCTGGCGAGAATGGATGACAAACAACTTTCTCGGCGAGTATTTTAACAATCGTGCTTATTACGAAATCAATTCAGAAGCAGACATTGACAACCCTGATCAGCGGATTTCTGAAGATATTAAAAA
>JAYUYI010000273.1:0-4650 GCA_043752545.1 Thermoleptolyngbya sp. | reverse complement strand
TGGCAGGGTGGGAATCTCCAGACCTGATTGAGGCGGTTATTCCCACTCATGGTTTTGGGGGGAATCGGAGAAGATAAGGAAGTTGAGACAAGGACATCCCAAATGACATTTCCCCTACAAAGCGTTTATGACTGGTACCGCAACACAATCCGTAACCCAAAATATCGCTGGTGGGTTATCTTGGCCTCCTTCGCCTATCTCGTCATGCCGTTTGACATCGCGCCTGATTTTATCCCTGTCATCGGTCAAATTGATGATGCCATTATCATCACCCTACTGTTCACTGAAGTATCTCAGCTGCTGATCAGCCGCGTGAAAGCGCAGAAAAATGACATGGAAGGCGATGCAAAAGTCGCTAGCGCTGAGCCGGTTGATGTCAAGGCTGTTTCAATTGACTAATGCTAGCGATCGCCGCTACGCCAATCAGTCAACAATCTTTGTATGACCCATTCCATCTATGAGATGGAATGGGTTTTGTTTAATCGGTCTGTAACCTTTTGCAGAAAATTGCGTTAGAAGAAAATCACGTTCTGATCATCATCGTCGTCGTCGTCATTACTCTCATTCGGCGGGTCGAAATTCACAACTTCTGCATCATCCGAGTCAATGTCAATCCTAAAGAACTCGCCGTCTACTTTGCCGCGTACTACCCAGTTGCGGCGATCGCTGCCAACTCCCACAATTTGAACCGTGCGGGAATAGGGTTCAATGCCTAGGCGACAGCCTAGAAATTCTCGAGCAATCACCTCCGCTTCACTACGCTCAGAGACGCCACCCCGATTGACATATGCCCGATAGCAGCCGTTGCGGTTGCTCCGATTATCGTTGTTGTCCCAGCGATCGTTATTATCGTCGTCATCGCGATCCCAGCGATCGTTATTATCGTTATTATCGCTATCCCAGCGATCGTTATTGTCTCGATTTGCGCCATTGTCGCGCCGATCGTCAGCTGTCCACCGATCGCTATTGCCTTCGCGATCGCTATTATTCCAACGATCGTTGTTGTTGCGGTCGTTGCGGTCGTTGCGGTCATTGCGATCATTGCGGTCATTGCGATCATTGCGGTCATTGCGATCGCTATCATCATAATCATCAAAGTCAAATTCCTCGACCTGCGCCAGCCGGGTATCTGGTTGCCGACTACCAGGCTGAAGCTGTTGCAGGTCAACTGGCTGAGCGACTGATTGAGCGACTGGACTCATGCGTTCAGCCGCCTGTGCCGATCGAAGCGGAGTTGCAAAACCTGTTGCTAAGGCTAGGGTAGCTGCAAGGGTAATCAGGGCAGAAGGGTTCATCTTTATTTTCCTCGCTCGAAGATAGGGGGACGTAGGCAAATGATTGTGACGCTAAGGGATGTCGTTAAATAAAATCTAATAGTTTGGATTGAACGGCTATTCTAATACTCACATTTCAAGACGTGAGGGCTGGCCAAAAGTTTCTCAAATTGTTCCGGATTTTCTGACTATAAACGGTAGGCGTGCTCTGTAGCGATTGCTGTGATGCATGCAAAAATTGGTAGTGCTTGCCTATAGGGAGACTGATTAGTGATTCCAGTCATTGAGACTTTACCGCTGCTGCAATTGGCTTCGGGCGATCGCCTGAAGCTGCAAGTTTATAAGTTTGTGGGAGCCAAGCCCGGTAAGAAAGCATATATCCAGGCCAACCTCCACGGTGGCGAAATTGCTGGCAATGCGGTGATTGCAGAGCTGATCACAATCCTCCGGGACTTGGACCTCGATCAGTTAACGGGGGAACTGTGGCTGGTGCCGATGTGCAATCCGATGGCTGTGAATGTGCGATCGCACCACTTTGCGTCGGGGCGGTTTAATCCTTACGACGGTAGAGACTGGAATCGGATTTTTTGGGATTACGAAACCCAAGGAGACGATATTTTGGCGTTTGCCAAAACGCACGTGGATAGCGATCTGCACACGATTCAACACACGTATCGCCAAATGATTCTGGCGCGGTTTGCCCAGCTAGCCGACCAGATCCACTCTCCCGCCGGGGTGCCCCAAGACGAAAAATATCGCTACTGCCTGCAATCTCTCTGTCTAGACGCCGATTATGTGATCGACCTGCATACGTCGAGCGATCAGGGCTTGGAGTATGTCTACTATTTTCGCGATCGCGCCGCCAGTGCCAGCTTATTTTTGCTCGAAACGGCCATTTTGTTAGACGTGTATGACGGCGATGCGTTTGACGAAGCGTTGATCAAACCGTGGCTGGCCTTAGAAAAATACCTGGCAATTTTGGGCAAACCCATGCGGTTTGACGTAGAAGCCTACACTCTGGAACTAGGATCGGGGATGCAGCTCAATCCAGCCTCAATCGCGAAAGGCGTACGGGGAGTGAAAAATTATCTAACGGCCAAGCGGATGCTGCACCTGCCGATCACACCATCAATTCAGCCGCATCCTACGACATTCACTCAGCGTAGTCAGCTGCGACGCTACTATGCTCCTAGCGGCGGCATCGTTCAAGCCAGGGTGCCGCTGGGCGCAATGGTTCAGGCTCAGCAGCGGCTCTATCAACTGCTGAGCTTCAATAAAGCAGGCACGCTGCCCGTAGTGCTGGACATCTACGCTGAGTGCAGCGGGCGGGTATATGATGTCGCCACCAATCAGGCGGTAAATGAAGGCGAGTACGTGATCGGGGTGTTCCCCACGTAAAGACACGATTAATCGCGTCTCTACGGCCATACCTTATTGCAGCTTCAGCACGGCCATAAAGGCTTCTTGTGGCACATCGACGGTGCCGACGGATTTCATCCGTTTCTTCCCTTTGGCTTGTTTTTGAAGTAATTTCTTTTTCCGGCTAATATCGCCGCCGTAGCACTTGGCCAACACGTCTTTGCGCAGCGCAGGAATCTGTTCACTGGCGACGACGCGGCTACCGATGGTGGCCTGGATCGGAATTTTGAACTGGTGGCGGGGAATCAGTTCTTTAAGCTTTTCGACCAGGGCTTTGCCGACGTGGTACGCCTTGTCGCGGTGCACGATGGTGGCCAGCGGATCGACGGGGTCACCGTTGATCAAAATGTCGAGCTTAACTAACGGGTTTTCGCGATAGCCAATCAGGTGATATTCCATGCTGGCATAGCCGCGCGATCGCGACTTCATTTGGTCAAAGAAATCGGTCACCACTTCGGCTAGCGGTAGTTCGTAGGTGAGGGTGGTGCGACCCTGGGTCAAGTACTTCATGTCTTTGAATACGCCCCGCCGGGTTTGGCTCAAGTCCATCAGGGAGCCAACAAACTCTTCGGGCGTAATCATATCTACTTTGACGTAGGGTTCCTCTAGTTTTTCCCGGTATTGGGCATCGGGCAGATTGCTGGGGTTGTCGATATAAAGCTCTGTCCCATCGATGCTGGTTACCTTGTAGACCACCGATGGAGCCGTCGTAATCAAATCCAGGTTATATTCGCGCTCCAGCCGTTCTTGCACAATTTCCATGTGCAGCAGTCCCAGAAAGCCGCAGCGGAAGCCAAACCCCATGGCGCTAGAGGTTTCTGGTTCGTATTGCAGAGCGGCATCGTTGAGGCGGAGCTTTTCTAGCGCTTCTCGCAGGTCTTCAAACTGGTCGGCATCGGTGGGGAAGAGGCCACAGAACACCATCGGCTTGGCTTCGGTATAGCCGAGTAAGGGTTCAGCGGCGGGGGCACCTGCCAGGGTAATGGTGTCACCCACCCGCGCATCTTCGACCGACTTAATGGCGGCGGCAAAGTAGCCCACTTCCCCCGCGTGCAGTTCGTCCACCTGCACCTGCGTCGGAGACAGGACACCGAGTTCGTCGATCACATACTCTTTGTGGGACACCATCAGCCGGACGCGATCGCCCTTCTTAACGGTGCCGTCCATGACTCGGAAGTAGACAATCACACCCCGATAAGAATCGTAATAGCTGTCAAAAATCAGCGCCCGCAGCCGCTCGCTGACCGTATCTTTGGGTGGCGGCACCAAGTGCACAATCGATTCTAAAATGTCGTGGATGCCGATCCCCTCTTTGGCCGAAGCGTGAATCGCGCCGCTACAGTCTAGGCCAATAATCTCTTCGATTTCGCCCTTGACCCGGTCGGGTTCTGCCCCCGGCAGGTCAATTTTGTTCAACACTGGAATAATTTCCAGGTTGTTTTCTAGCGCTAGGTAAACATTGGCCAGGGTTTGCGCTTCTACCCCTTGGGATGCATCTACGACCAACAGCGCTCCTTCACAGGCGGCCAGCGATCGCGATACCTCGTACGAAAAGTCTACGTGCCCAGGGGTGTCAATCAAATTGAGCACATAGTCTTGGCCATCGTCGCCGCGATAGTCCATCCGAGCCGCTTGCAGCTTAATGGTAATGCCCCGCTCGCGCTCCAAATCCATATTGTCGAGAAACTGTTCTTTCATTTCTCGTTTATTTACGGTGCCCGTCACCTGCAACAAGCGGTCTGCCAAGGTAGACTTGCCGTGGTCAATGTGGGCAATGATCGAGAAGTTACGGATATTGGAAACGGGTACGTCGGTCATAGACCCCAAGGATAAAACTGAATTGGTATACTAGTACTGGTATCTTGCTCTAGCCTGTCACCCAAGGTGTTTAGAGCGATGCTTAGCATATTGTAATCCTTCTAGCGGCAACAGGCGATCGCCTGTTGCCGACCAGAGC
>JAYUYI010000272.1:0-4650 GCA_043752545.1 Thermoleptolyngbya sp. | reverse complement strand
TCCAGCGCAAGTGTGTGAAGAAGATGCAGGAGTTTAGGGGCAGTGACACCACGATGATTTTGGTGTCTCATTCATTGCCCAGCGTCGTCAATCTGTGCGATCGCGCCCTGTGGATTGAAGATCACGAGGTGCGGATGATTGGCAATGCACAGGAGATAGCCGAAAACTACTGCAAATCGGCGGGTGTAGAGATGGACTTGAACCCACAAAAACCTGTAGTCAATCCAGAGGTCACGAATGTGATATTTTGACCTTCAAGGTTTAAGGCAGTTTAATCAGGGGAAGGACGCCGCGATTCATTAAGCTATGAGAAATTTTCCGCCTCAATATAATCTGAAGCCCGAAGATACGCTGTACTTCTGCCACATCCCCAAAACGGCAGGTATGACCTTCAGGACAATTTTGGAAGACTACTTCCAATGTGACGACATTTGCCCAGCTACGCTGACGGCTCACATTGCGGACTATGCCAAAACCGATTTACAGCGCTATCGCTTATTCCGTGGGCACTTGGGCTACGTCAACATCCCCGAGTTGCTAGACGGAAAAGCGCTAGTCAATGTGACGGTGCTGCGGGAGCCGGTGTCGCGGGTGATTTCCCACTACGACTATATTCGCCGCACTCCCGGCGACCCGCACTATGAGATGGTGCGGAACATGAGCTTGGAAGAATATTCTTTAAATAAAGGCGCTGGCAAACTAGGTCGCAACGTCCAAACCTATCATGTGGCGCGGCTGCTCCAGTATGACCTCAGCAGCTTATCGCGGCGGAAAATTGTGAACTTGGCCAAGCGCAGCATTGATCAATTTGCGTTTGCCGGCATCTTAGAGCGGTTTCAAGATTCGCTGTTTTTGCTGTCCTATATTTTTGGCTGGAAACCAATCATCAACAGCCGTAAAGAAAACGTTGCCAAATCCAAGAAAACGCTGGATCAGCTTCCGGCCAGCACTCTAGAGCTGCTGCAATCTCACAGCTGGATCGATCAAGAACTCTACACCTATGCAAAAGCGATCTTTGAAGAGCGCTTTAATCAAATGGTGCAAGATTTACTAGATAAGTATGGCACCCATGACCAGCAGTCTGCCTATGCGGCATCGGGGCAAAAACCCGATCAAGACACCCTCCAACAGCTCTTAGAAAAACATGCGGAGCAGCGGTTCAAAGAACTCCAACTGCCGCTTTCTGCTGCCGTTGAGTACAATTTTTGCGAGCCGCTGCGAGGGCTAGGATGGCAGCGGAGAGAATGCGCGACAGACGATTTGGCGCATCGCTGGATGGGGCCTGTGACTACGGCTACCCTTGACTTGCCAATTGCCATGGCGGCGGCAACTCCAGTCACCGCTCCACCCGAGACAGACGGTTCTACGGCGATCGCCGCTCTATCGCCGACTCAAACCGCTGCAATCACCAACTCCCAAGACGACTACCTGGTCGAGTTTCAGGTGCCTCACACCTGGGCGGTGGCTCCCGACATTTTAGAGAGCTTGACGGTACAGGTGAATGGTCACCCCCTGCCGCTGACGATGCTCCACAGCACAGACGTGGTGCGGATGTATCAGGGACGGGTGCCACAGGACTGGTTGGGGGGCGATCGCCTATTTACGGAGCTAACCTTTCAGGTGAACCGAACGGCGGTTTGTAAGAACGCCAATCCGCTCAGTAAGGACACTCGCTTAGTGGGTGTTGCCCTCAACTACGTGCAGGCATTCCCCAGCGCCTTAGAATCGCAAAAAAGCTTGTTACGCCAGCTATTCAACGGCCAATCGGAAGTCACTGCTGCATTTGTCAGCGAGCACCTCAAGCCCCACGAGCGGGTTGTGGCACCCCTGATGTTTAAGGTGCGGCTGTCGGCTGCGATCGACACCTACGATACGTTCCTTAAGAGTTCTGAGCCAATCCAGTGGGTAATTCTGCACAAAGGTATCAAGCAGCAAATAGAAGCGCTGCTGTGGAAGTTGGCGCGCCAGGGCTTTAAGCCGGTGTTTGCTGACGATGTGTTTGTGGTGTTTGCCAAAAATCGCAATGATCTCGCAGGAGTTTCGTACCTTTCTCCCCATGTGCGGCATCTGTACCTAGGACGCTATAGCGTTCAGGTACGCTCCTTTTTCACCTCTACCTACGAAGAACGGCTGAGACCTCTTTACATTAAGTATGTAGACCGTCAGAAAAAAGAGCGCAAGATGGCAGAATTTCGCAAAACCAAGAAACAGGAACTGTCTCAAGAATAGCCACAAAACCGCGATCGCCCTCCAAATCTTCTGGAAGGCGATCGCGGGTTCCTCAAACAAGTAGCTGACTAAAACCGCTCAGGGTCTACGCCCGTTAGTCGATTAAACCAAGAACCGGAGCTACTTCAGGCTTGTGGAGCTGAGGCGCTAAAAACCCATTTGCATAGATTTTTGGATTAGCCTGAGCCATTTGCGTATATGATTCGCGCACATGCGCATTGACGGCAACCGTCGTTGCATCGTATAGCTGCGTTGCGAGTTTGGGATAGAACCCAATTCCAGCAATGAGGGCGAGGAAGCAGGCCGCAATAAACACCTCGCGTGGATTGGCGTCAGTAAAAACAGCATCATCAGGCAGCACACAATCTGTGCCAAAACAGACCGCCGCTTGATTCCCCGGATCGTTCTCGATACTGCCTCCTCCCAGATCGCAGTTAGGGGCATTGCCAGAATTGTAAAACACCTGACGCAGCATGGAGAGTAGGTAAATCGGCGTCAAAATTAGCCCGACTGCCGATAGGAAAATGGTGACTGTGCGGAACAATGAACTGTAGCTGTCGCTGGTGGCCAGCCCGACAAAGACAGACAGCTCACTGGGGAATCCGCTTAGACCGGGCAACGCCAAGGACGCCATCGCACCGATGGTAAACAGGGCAAATACCTTAGGCATGATTTGCCCCAGCCCACCCATTTCGGTCATGGACATGGTGTGGGTGCGATCGTAGGTGACGCCTGCCAAAAAGAACAGCACAGCGGCAATTAACCCGTGCGAAATCATTTGTAGCAGCGCCCCACTAATGCCTAGGTCGGTAAATGACGCAATCCCCAGCAGCACAAACCCCATATGAGAAATCGACGAATAGGCCAGACGGCGCTTCATGTTCGTTTGGGCAAACGAGTTAAACGCGCCATAGACAATATTGACCACGCCTAAAATGGCCAGCACTGGAGCAAAGTAAACGTGAGCATCGGGCAACAGCCCCAGGTTCATCCGAATCAGCCCATAGCCACCCATTTTTAGCAGCACCCCCGCCAAAATCATCGAGACCGGGGCAGAGGCTTCGCCGTGGGCGTCGGGCAGCCAGGTATGGAATGGAAAAACCGCTAGCTTGACGCCAAAGGCAACCAGTAACCCGGCATATAGCAGCAGCTCTAACCCCAACGGGTAATTTTTTAGCCCCAGCTCTGCCATGTCAAAGGTAACTGTGTCGCCATAGAAGGCCATTGCTAGCCCTGCTACCAAAATGAAAATAGAAGCAGCTGCTGTGTAAATCAAGAATTTGGTGGCGGCATAGCGACGACGTTGCCCGCCCCAAATGCAAACCAGCAGATAAACGGGAATTAGCTCAACTTCCCACATAATGAACAGCAGCAGCACATCTTGCGCCACAAATACGCCAACCTGCGCTGCATAGAGCACCAGCATCAATGCATAAAAAAGGCGGGGACGTCGATCGACCCGCCATGCAGCAAAGATTGAGAGGGTAGTAACTAAACCTGCCAGTAACACTAGCGGAGCCGATAGCCCATCGACCGATACGGCCCAGTTTAAGCCTAACTGAGGCACCCAGGCATACTTTTCCACGAGCTGAAACGTCGAACTACTGGCATCGTAATGGGTCCAAAAGGTGTAGCACATTAGCAGAAAATCTGCGAACCCTACACCTAGAGCAAACCATCGGACGCGATTACCGTTTTTGTCGGGCAATAGCGGGATGACTAGGGACGCCACCAGAGGCAGTAGGATGATCGCAGTTAGCCAGGGAAATTGGTCGGCTATCATGGCAGTAAGGATAAATACTTATTTGAGCATGACGTCATCGTACTAAATTTTGTGTACGAACGTATATAGGTATTTGTCTCACCTAATCATAAAGAAATTATGGAGTATTTTCTCCAGGCGGGTCTGCCATCCGTCCATCGCTAAGGCGTGGGCGTCGTGGTGGGAGCGCCAGGTGCCAGGGGGGCAGCAGCCTGAGGTCGAGCAAAGTATTGGTAAACGGTTTGCGAAATTTGCTGGATCAAGAACGGCCCGTTATCTGATTCGCCAATCCGTTTGACGATCGCCGTAATCACATAGCGCTTGCCGTTGGGCATATCCACAATGCCAGTATCGCCCGTTAGGCTAGCCAAGTTGCCCGTTTTATGGGCAATGACGGCACCTGCACCCAGTCCCGCCGGGAGCAGATTATCGTTGACGGTGCCCCGCATGATTTCTAAGAAGCGATCGCGCGATCGCAGCGATAGAAAATCTCCCTGAGTCACAGCCATCATTAGCATCGACAGGTCTTTGGCGCTGGTTGTATTGGTGCCTGCAATATCGGCCAGTAGGTTATTCAGTACCGTATGATTGAGTCCCCAGACGCGAAACCGCTGGTTGAGCAGCGGCAACCCACCGACTTTCGCAATCACCATATTCGT
>JAYUYI010000271.1:0-4650 GCA_043752545.1 Thermoleptolyngbya sp. | reverse complement strand
TTTTTTGGAAGTTCGCCAATACAGGCTCACCGGATGACTGATTGCGCCGCTAGTATATCCCTTAAGTAGGTCGCCCTGTCCATTCTAAAAGTTATCATTGCCTGACACTTTTTTGGATGTTGCTTTAACCAAGATAATGGTTTACTTCTGTGCTTCATTTACATTAAATCTCTCTCCGGTGTGCAGGCCACCCTCCCCTGCCAGTCATACTGTTTAATTTTTCTAGACTTTTAAGTCTGGCTACTTTGTAATATTTTCTAGATATGAGCCACAATCAATCCTCCGGAAACGCTAAGCTTCCTGCTCCTTGCATTGTTGACACAGGTATTGTGGTTAACAAGCAAGATATTCAACGTCTGCTTTCTGACCTGAGCCATGTGCGCTATTGCTACATTCAGGATGGCATTGTTGGCAGCGAGAGTGATGGGTATGTAATGGAGGTTTTCTCTGACCCTCAATGCTCGACGTTAGTGGCCAATCGAACTCTGTACCTCAATGTCCACAGCTTCGATTATTTAGAGCTAAAGCAGCTAGACAACAATCAATCGTGTTTTGAGTTGGTTCAAGAGAACCGTCAGCTGCGTCTGATTCCGGTATCCAACCCCGTAGACGAACAAAGTACGCGACGGTTAAATGCGGCTGCATTGGAAGCCGTTGTCACCGAAGTACTGTCTGCTGGATGGGATGTACGCATCGACGATGAAGAAAATTTTTCGCTTTGACTCGCTTGACCAAACTACAGAACGGTGGGTTTTGCCAAAACTAAACCTGTTTACAGTTTAGGATCGTAGACTGACTGAAGTCCGAGCGTTTTTGTGAAAGAGGTGCGAAGCAACTTCCCACAAGAACCAAGCAGATGTCAATGGGTTCACGATCCTTACGTTGGAGTGATGTTTTAGTCACGTGGGTTTTTCATTTCAAAAACAAGCGACCTGTAGTTATACGAAAGCGCGAGCGGGTGTTTTTTCCACGCCCCACGGCATAGTCGAAACGCCTAGGTTTATGCCAGTTGGAACGCTGGCCAATGTTAAGACCGTTGCACCCGACCAGCTCCGAGCTACGGGAGCACAGATGATTTTGGCCAATACTTACCACTTGCATCTGCAACCAGGTGAGGGAATTGTGGCGGCGGCGGGCGGGCTACACCGCTTTATGGGTTGGGATGGGCCAATTTTGACGGATTCAGGCGGGTTTCAAGTTTTTAGCCTCAGCGAGATGCGCTCGATTACCGAGGCGGGCGTGCAGTTCAAGTCGCCCCGTGACGGGCAGATTATTGACCTGACGCCCGAGCGGTCGATGCAGATTCAAAATGCACTCGGTGCCGACGTGATTATGGCGTTTGACGAATGCCCGCCCTATCCCGCCGAGCGGGAAGCCGTCAAGCTGGCTACCGATCGCACCTATCGCTGGTTGGAGCGCTGTGTGGCGGCGCACCAACGTCCGGATCAGGCGCTTTTCCCAATTGTGCAAGGTGGAGTGTACCTAGATCTGCGGCAGCAGGCAGCAGCGGCGATCGCCCAAATCGATACGCATGGCTATGCCATTGGTGGGGTTAGCGTTGGTGAACCCGCCGCGCTGATTGAAAAAATTGTCGCGGCCACGACGCCCTTACTGCCAGACGACAAACCCCGCTACCTGATGGGCGTGGGGACACATCGCGAAATGGTGCAGGCGATCGCGGCTGGGATTGATTTGTTTGACTGCGTGATTCCGACGCGGCTGGCGCGGCACGGGGCGGCGTTGGTGCAGGGCGATCGCTGGAATCTAAAGAATAATCGCTTCCGGGAAGACTTTACGCCGCTCGACGAAACTTGCCCCTGCTACACCTGCAAAACGTTTAGCCGCGCCTATCTCAGCCATCTGCTGCATGCCCGTGAGCTGCTGGCGTTTACCCTAATCTCAATCCACAACATCACCGAACTGGTCAATTTTACGCAGCGGATTCGGGAAGCAATTTTGGGCGATCGCTTTACTACCGAATTTGCTCAGTGGCTGAATGGGAAGGATGAAGGATGAGGGATGAAAGGGGTTATGGAATTTGGCCAGAATGTCTAGATATTGTCTAGATACCCTGGCCAGATGCTATGTCTTTCCCCAGGAATACCTCTACTCTTTTCTGCCAAAACCGCGCCCTCGGCTGGTGGAGGGAATGCAGAAGCAGGCTTCAATTTGCGATCGCAGCATGTCGTGGTCTAGATTTTGGCCGATCAACACAAGTTGGTTCTTAGGCGTGGTCTTCCATTCGCTGTCGTCTAGGGAGAACCGCTTGCCGCTGAGGTGGAAAATGTGGCGTTTGGGGCTTTCGTCGAACCAGAGGATGCCTTTGGCGCGAAAAACCGAGCTGGGGAGCTGGTGATCCAGGAAGTTCTGGAACTTCTTGATGGCAAAGGGGCGATCGCTCTGGATGGAAACGGAGGTAAACCCGTCGATCGCTAAGTGATCGGAGTGGTGATGCGGCTCGGCATGGTCGTGCTCACAGTGGCCATGGTCGTGGTCGCAGGCGGAGTGATCCTCGTGCTCGGCATGGGACTCGTGCGCATGGTCATCGTGCCCGTGTTCGTCGTGGCTGTGAGCAGGGTCGGGCTCGTGGTGCTCATGATCGTGGTCGTGCGCTTTGGCATCGGCACCAAAATATTTATCGGTTTCAAATAAACCCACGCTGAGAATCAGCGGCAGGGGTACTTCCGAGTGATTGGTGCGCAGAATCCGCGCCCCTTCCTTCACGTCTCGAATTTTGACTTCGAGGGAGTCCAAATCTGCCTCGTCTACCAGGTCTACCTTGTTGAGTAGAATGATGTCTCCGTAGGCAATTTGGTTGTGGGCGGCTTCACTATTGAACAGATCCAGGCTGTAATTTTCTGCATCTACCACCGTCACAATCGAATCGAGCCGGGTGAGGTCGCGCAGCTCTGTGCCCAAAAACGTGAGGGCAACCGGAAGCGGGTCGGCTAGCCCTGTTGTTTCTACGACTAGGTAGTCAATTTGCTCTTGCCGCTCTAAAATTTTGTAGACGGCTTCCATCAAATCGTTATTGATGGTGCAGCAGATGCAGCCGTTGCTCAGTTCCACCATGTTGGCGTCGGCGTCGGTAGAGACAATCAGTTCGTTGTCAATGCCAATTTCACCAAACTCATTCACCAAAACAGCAGTTCTCAAGCCCTGCTGATTGGTCAAAATGTGGTTCAGCAGGGTGGTCTTACCGCTGCCCAAAAAGCCCGTAATGATGGTCACTGGAAGCCCCCGCTTAGAGTCATCCATGACGGGGGACAACGGAGATGATTGCTGAGGAGTAACGGCGGATTGCATGGTGCAGCAAGCTGAAAACGTCAGGGGATTGATGGTTAAGACATCCAGCAGAGGAGTATGCTAGCAAAGTATTGACCCCCGCTATGCAGAGTCCTCTCCAAATAAGCTTATGGGATTTATTATATAGCGTTCTTAATTGCCCGTGGCACAGGTTATTGGGTTGAGAACCACCCGGCGCGAGGCTCTGAACGAAATAAACGAAATCACGGTATTCCACAAACTTGACGTCCCTTCCCCTGCACTCATGACCCTAACGCTTTATAACACTCTCACCCGCCGCAAAGAACCGTTTGAGCCGCTAGAGGCTGGCAAGGTGAAGATGTATTACTGCGGCGTGACTGTTTATGATCACTGCCATGTCGGCCATGCTCGCGCCTGCATTACTTGGGACGTGGTGCGGCGATACCTGGCATGGCGCGGGTATGACGTGCGCTATGTGCAAAACTTTACAGACATCGACGACAAAATTCTCAATCGTGCCAGAGCTGAGGGTTCGTCAATGGAGGCGGTGTCGGAGCGCTTCATTCGAGCCTATTTTGAAGATATGGCGCGGCTAAATGTGATGGAGGCGGACGAATATCCGCGAGCAACTCATACGCTAGACGGAATCAAGCGGCTGGTGCACGAACTAGAACAGAAGGGCTACGCCTATCCGGCCAACGGAGACGTGTATTATGCGGTGCATAGCTTTGCGGGCTACGGCAAGCTGTCTGGCCGCAAGCTAGAAGACATGCAGGCAGGAGCCAGTGGCCGGGTGGATGTGGCCGATCCCGATGCGCCAAAGAAACGAGATCCGGCTGACTTTGCTCTGTGGAAGGCAGCGAAGCTAGGGGAACCCGCCTGGGAATCGCCGTGGGGATCGGGGCGTCCGGGCTGGCATATTGAATGCTCGGCCATGGTGCGCGATCGCCTTGGCGACACAATCGACATCCATGCGGGCGGCAATGACCTGATCTTTCCGCACCACGAAAATGAAATTGCCCAGTCTGAAGCGGCGACCGGACATCCGCTATCGCGCTACTGGATGCATAACGGCATGGTGACGGTGAATGGTGAAAAAATGTCCAAGTCGCTGGGCAATTTCACCACTATTCGCGATCTGCTGGATCGAGATGGAGCCAACCCGATGGCGGTGCGGCTATTTATTTTGCAGGCCACCTACCGCCGCCCGCTCGACTTTACGGCTGAGGCGATCGCCTCAGCTCACAATTCCTGGGACACCATGCGCGACGGGCTGCTGTTTGGCTATCGACATGGCCAGCAGTTGGGCTACAGCGATGTTGAGGATAGCTGCTTCGGCAATCCTGAATCTATGCGGATTCCAGAAGACAGCGAGGCCGTGCG
>JAYUYI010000270.1:0-10997 GCA_043752545.1 Thermoleptolyngbya sp. | reverse complement strand
CCAACACCTGCCCGTCCAGATTAACCAAGACCGGAACGGTGCCTTTGGCAGATGCCGCTAACATTTCCTGTGGCTTATCTCGTAATACCACTTCGCGCAGTTCACAGACGCGATCGCTGACAATTAAGGCCAATCGGGCACGCATGGCATAGGGACAGCGGCGGAAGGAATACAAAATTGGATAGGCTGACATGCCCTTAGCCGCCTGCATCGTCTAATTTTTCCTTGGCTGCATAGCGTGCGCCAATGTGCGGCTGGTTGCGACGTTGAGCCAGTTCGACCTGCCGCTGCCGCTCCAGTAAGCCTTTCTTTTGCGCCTCTGTTTTTTTGTGGTAGCAATGGGGGCAGCTGATCCCGAGCACAAACCATTCTGACGCTCGATCGGCAGGACTAATCGGTTGGCGGCAGGCGCGACACAGCTGATAGTCACCTGGCTGTAACCCATGCCCCACAGAAACGCGCTCGTCAAATACAAAACAGTCGCCTTGCCAGCGGCTTTCCGTCTCAGGTACCGTTTCCAAATACTTGAGGATCCCGCCTTCTAGGTGATAGACGTCCTCGAACCCCTCACTGCGCAAGAATGCCGTAGATTTTTCGCAGCGAATCCCCCCCGTGCAAAACATCGCTACTTTGGGTTTGTGGCGGAGGGCGGCTTCCTGCCGCACCCAGTCTGGTAGCTCGGAAAAGCTCTTGGTCTGGGGATTGAGCGCGCCGCCAAAGGTCCCGATCGCCACCTCGTAGTCATTGCGCACATCCACCACAATCACATCTGGATCGTCTAGCAGGTGGTTCCACTCTTCCGGTTTGACATAGGTGCCTGCCATCCGGTTGGGATTGATCCCTGGGACGCCCATGGTAACAATTTCGCGCTTCAACCGCACCTTCATCCGGTAAAACGGTGGTTTTTCGGAAAATGATTCTTTGTGGCTCAAATCGGCCAAGCGCGGGTCACACCGGAGAAATTCGAGTACGGCATGGACTTGCTGGGGGGTGCCTGCAATGGTGCCATTGATCCCCTCATGCGCCAGCAAAATGGTTCCTTTCACCTGGTTGTCGTCGCCGCAGGCCAGCAGCGGCGCTCGCAGATCGGCAAAATCTGGCAGCTCAACGAATTTGTATAGTGCAGCAGTTAAGAAATTAGCCATTGATTCGGTTGAACTAGATTGAAGGGGTGGGGCAAAATCCTTGCCATTCATCATCCTAGCGAGTGGATGCAACGTCTGTATAGGAAAACGTCTGTGGATGAATCTGGATAGGATGTAGGGATGGGGCAGTGCTCTAGTTCGCCGAACTTTCGTCCATTATATATGGCTCATGTTTCGATCATTATTCCGGCTTTGAATGAGGCCAGCCGCCTAGGGCAAACGTTGCGCCAACTGGCCGTTCTAGAGCCGCCTGCGTTAGAAATAATCGTGGTTGACGGCGGCAGTCACGATGATACGGTGGCGATCGCCCAATCGGCGGGGGTCAAGGTGCTGGAGTGCGATCGCCGCAGTCGGGCGATCCAAATGAACCAGGGGGCGCACGTGGCACGCGGCGATACGCTGTGCTTTTTACATGCCGATACTAGCGTCCCCCCTGACCTGATCGCCGTAATCGAAAGTACCCTAGCCGATCCAACGATTGCCTGTGGCGGGTTCATCTCCTTGATGGTCGGGGCACAAACTACCCGCTGGGGCATCTCTCTACACAACTACCTCAAAACCTACTACGCTCCGCTGCTGTTTCGCCCTCACCTATTTTTCCAAGGGCTGCGTCTGCTGTTTGGCGATCAGGTGATGTTTTGTCGGCACGCCGATTTTTGGCACTGCGGCGGGTTTGATGCTGCCTTGCCGATTATGGAAGATGGGGACCTGTGTGTGCGGCTAGCCCGCAAAGGCCAGATTCGCCAGGTGAATCGGGTTGTGCAAAGTTGCGATCGCCGGGTGGCTCATTGGGGTAGCTGGAAAGCCACGGCCATCTATTTATTCATTGGCTGTCTGTGGGGGCTGGGTGTTTCGCCGACCTACCTCAAACGGTTTTATGACGATGTGCGCTGATTCAGGCTCCAGTCATAGTCGAGGTAGGCAATCGGCGTTGAGGCGGTTAACGTTGGCTCAGACGCTATTGGCAGATGGAGATACGTCCGAATATAGTCTGGGACTGACCCTGCTGCGTGCTGAAAATCTTGCCGATACCACTTAAAGATGTTGCTACAGTAAAGCGTTCCGGTTGAGGCATCGTAGCGGACTTTATCGGGGTTGTTGATAAAGCGGCGGGCATCGTCTGTGAGCTGGTGCTCGATACTTTCTGGTCTGTAGGCTTCCGGTCGCAGGAGCGGACAGCCAATTGAGGCGCAAACAATCGCAAAGTGAATCCGAGGTTCCTGCAATTGGCCGCGCAGAATCCTGTTTTCAATGGCGCTCAGGCTGTAGTGCTGCTGGGCAAGGCGGTAGGCTCGGCGTTGAAATAGCCAAAGAAATGCCAGCCAGTTTGGCATTCCCCACACGATCGGTCGAATTGAGGCGATCGGGTAGCGATCTAAAACGGTTGCGGTCATAAACGCATTGTATAAATTAATCCATAGCGCCAGCTGCTCTTGGCGCGTCAGGGCGGGGTCGAGGGTGATAGTTTCTAATGACCCTAGCCAGTTTTTCAGCGTCTGAGGCTGCTCTGTTTTCCAAGCCCGATAGTCTACGCGCCCATGTTGATAGACATACTGGTGCAGTAAGGCATCCCAAACTTTAAAGTCAACCACCATAATTTACAAAATACGAGAAAGCATGATCGATAGCTATAGTCACTCCTGACATTAGCAGTAGATGTAGCTCGTTTTTTACAATGGCTAAAACCGATCTGTGGCGATCGCTTTACCCGTTTCGATAATTAATCTAGGTGACGTATGAACCTCAAAAAGATTCCGTTATTTATCTTAGTTAGCGCACTATGTTCATGGCCTATTTGTTCATGGCCGATTGCCGCCGCTGGATTTGTGCCTCCAGCCACAGTCTTATCAACTGCACAGAGCGCGATCGCACAGGCATTTTTGGACGAGCGCTGCCCCGATCAATATGTTTATGTGCTGGAAGAAACGGCTAACTTTAGAGTCGTGATTTGTGGCGATCGCACTACAGGCTTCCCCACCCATTATCTGGGCGTCTCAAAAAAAAATGGCTCTAGGATTCTGCTGCCGCTCAGTGCCTACACAAATGATCGCTTTTTTGCCCGCAATGGTGGCTACACCTACACGCTCGACTTAAGCCGTCAAACGCTACGAATCGGCATACCCGGTATCCCGCCGCAAGTAGAAGCCTTTACGCCCGAAACCCCCTAACGCCCAGCTCACGGCTCAAAGCTCCAAACTAAGTTGAATAGAGTCTGGAGCAGCAGCATTTGGGGTGGCCTGTTCTACGTCGCTGGCTGCCCCGGATAAATTTGAAAGCGCTAAACCCAATAGCCGAATGGGTTGATGGTCAAGCTTCACTAAACCTAACAGCTCAATTGCAACGCTGATGATTGTGTCTAAATGCTCAATCGCAAAATGGAGCGTTTTACTGCGCGTAACTTGCTGATAGTCGGCATACTTTAGCTTCAACGTCAGCGTTCGGCCAGTCGTGTGTTGGGCATCTAGGCGACGTTTCAAAATTGCGGCGATCGCCTCCAGTGCCTGCAAAATTTCTGGGCGATCGATCAAGTCAGGGTCGAAGCTATTTTCTGCTCCTAGCGATTTGCGGATGCGATTCGGCTGCACAGGGCGATCGTCCTGCGCTCTGGCTATTTTGTAATAAAACCGCCCCACTTTGCCAAACTGCTGCACCAGATCGGCTTCACTCCACTGTTTAAGATCAGCGCCGATCTGAATTCCTAGCCCATGCATTTTAGTCGTAGTGACTTGGCCAACGCCGTAAAACTTTTCGATCGGCAATTGTTCAATAAAAGTAACGGCCTGGTCAGGCGGGATTAAGAACAACCCATCAGGTTTATCCATTCCCGAAGCAATCTTGGCCAAAAACTTATTAATCGAGATCCCGGCTGAAGCTGTGAGCTGGGTCGTTTCGTAGATGCGCTGTTTAATCTCTTGAGCAATTCGCGTCGCCGAGGTTAGCCCTACTTTATTCTGCGTCACATCTAAATAGGCTTCATCCAGTGCTAGCGGTTCCACTAAATCGGTATAGCGATAAAATATCTCGCGAATTTGCTCTGAAATAGCACGGTAAACATCAAACCGTGGCGGTACAAAAATTAGATGCGGGCATTTATGATAAGCCGTTCGCGATGGCGTCGCCGAATAAATTCCATACTGGCGCGCTTCATAGCTGGCGGCAGCAACGGCTCCCCGCTGTGCTGGAGAACCCCCGACCACCAATGGTTTCCCTCGATAGCTGGGCTGGTCGCGCTGTTCAACAGACGCATAAAATGCATCCATATCAATATGAATAATTTTTCTGACAGCGTTCATAGATCCAGTTAGCTTGCCAGGTAACAATAGCCTCAAGCGTTAAGGTTTGAGCCAGGCAGCAAATTCCATCCGGTGATCGATGAGGGATAAAGCACCCGCTCTTGCCTATCTTAATTGGCAAAGCCAGATTCGCGCTCTTTCTCATGACCCACTATTTGCAGGCTATTTGCAGGATGATTCTGGATCAAGAAAATTGGTCAAACTCAAAGCCCATTACAGGAAAACGTTGAGCTTGACCAAGGATAAAGTTTTCACCCCACTGAAGTATTCAGCCGTAATCGAAGCAAAAACAGCTGCTGGAGGCTGAAATTACTGAGCCAAGCATTCAACTTTACTCTGATTTTTATTGGCGACAGCAGCAAGAGCATCGGCATACAAATCCTGATAGAGCCGATTCCAAATGTAGGCACCGAGTTCCAGTCCTTTCTCAATGAAGGGACGTCGGGCTGGGTCTCGCCATAGAGGTTCCACAATGGCAAAAAACTCTTCAGCATGGCGAGAATCAATCTCAGCATGCAGGGCATAGTGAGTCAGCTGTTCGGGCTGAACCCAGCCGCGTTGGATCACAGTACGAGCGATCGTTGCTGAAATGGTCATAAATGCATATTCAATGATCCCTAGGCAGCAAACCCCAACTTCAACTTCATCTAGCACACAAGTGCCCATCAAAATATTGTTCAGCGCGTCAACTGCAGCCCAAGGACGCATGCTGTCAAAGTCAGTATTGCCATCAATCGACTGCACAAAGTTGCGAATGGTTACTTCATGAAAAGCATCGGGTTGAAAATCGCCATGCTCTTCAACGACATTGTGTAGCAGATCAAGCCGGGTGCGGGGATCAGGAATTCTAGCGAGTAATGCCGCCATTGGACGGGCAAAGTACACCACAATGAAATAGAACTGTTCTTGAGTGAGCCGGAAAACTTCTAATGACATAGAACCGTCTTGAAGATCACGGAAATATGAATTTTCCATGATATCAACCTTTACCAAGACGGATTGAGCACAGTTTGTGACCTGAGCAGCACGGGTAGAAGCAACAAGGGATTGCATGCAGGTAACCTCAAAAGATTGATATTCGTAAGGTTCCCAAATTAATTGAAAACTAACAGGTAGTTATATCAATAGTCTGGACAGTTTTTCGAGAAAAAAGCGCGTAGACAAAAAGCGACCTCACTTTGCTTAGGTGCAGATTGAAGTCAACCACCAGTGAGATCGCATTATGGATATTCTACAGGGCTTATTTTGCGCTGCTCTCAGCCAACTGCCCCCAGCCCCCGACGAGACCACCCGGATTGACCGAGTATCGTCAAGGTCGCATTTCTGCCCCAGATCTTGTCCAAGCTGCAATTGACGATCATCGAATTTCTTCAGACGTACTTAAAGACCAACGGTACATTCGGGCAGTTGACCGCTTCTTGAATGATCTTGATTCCGAGGAGATCAGGGTTGATCGTTGATGTGCAAACGCCAATCCTTTCAACGTTGGATGGTTGCTAGCTCGACGGGTCAACGCGGCATTGCCCCTAGAACAAGTAATCAGTGTAAGCGATCGCATTTGGTAGAATGAAGCCAGACCGTTGCCCAGTAGGAGCCAAACCTCAATGACCAGAAACATTCTGATTCTATTCATTGAGATCTAGAGCTTTCAAGCTTGAGACTCCACCTAGTTAGAATTGAGTGAAGCTGATCTGTATTACGATGCTGCGAATAACTGAAATTAAACTCCCGCTTGATCATCCCCCCGAACAGATCAAGGCGGCTATTCTCCAAAAGCTGCAAATTGCCCCCGAAAGGCTGCTCAGCTATTCCGTCTTTAAGCGCAGCTACGATGCTCGCAAACGAGACGATATTGTCCTGGTTTATATTGTGGATGTTGAGGTGGATGTTGAAACGCCTCAAGGCCAGCTGCTGTTACAGCGCCTGACAGCTGATCCGCATCTGATGATAACGCCAGATATGAGCTATCGTCTGGTGGCAAAAGCTCCGCCCGGTTTGGCAATGCGCCCAATTGTCATTGGCACAGGGCCATGTGGGTTGTTTGCGGGACTAATGCTGGCGCAGATGGGATTCTGTCCGATTTTGCTAGAGCGGGGTAAGACGGTACGCGATCGCACCGCCGATACGTTTGGGTTTTGGCGCAAGAAAAACGAGCTAAATCCCGAATCGAATGCGCAATTTGGTGAAGGGGGAGCAGGCACCTTTTCCGATGGCAAGCTCTACAGCCAGGTGCGCGATTCTAATCACTATGGCCGGAAGGTATTAACTGAACTGGTCGAGGCGGGGGCATCGCCCGAAATTCTGTATATTAACAAGCCGCATATTGGCACCTTCAAACTGGTAGGCATTGTGGAAAAAATGCGCGCCCGAATTGAATCCCTAGGTGGTGAAATCCGGTTTCAAAGTCGGGTGGTGGATTTGGAGATTGAGCAAGGGCAGGTACGCGGGGTAACGCTAGCCAGCGGTGAACAACTCCGCAGCGATCATGTGGTGTTGGCGGTGGGTCACAGCGCTCGCGATACGTTTGAAATGCTGTTTGAGCGCGGCGTTTATATTGAGCCAAAGCCGTTTTCGATTGGCTTTCGGATCGAACATCCGCAGCCGTTAATCGATCGCAGTCGCTTCGGTGCCTACGCCGGACATCGACTGCTGGGAGCCGCCGACTATAAGCTAGTGCATCACTGCAAAAATGGCCGCTCGGTCTATAGTTTCTGCATGTGTCCCGGTGGGCTGGTCGTGGCGGCGGCGTCTGAGCTAGGGCGAGTAGTGACCAATGGGATGAGCCAATATTCGCGCAATGAACGCAATGCCAATAGTGCCATTGTGGTCGGTATTACACCCGATGATTATCCCGGTCATCCCCTAGCTGGCATTGCTTTGCAGCGTCGCTTAGAAGCCGCCGCCTTTGAACTCGGCGGTGGCACCTATGACGCGCCAGGACAACTGGTAGGAGATTTTCTAGCCGATCGCCCCTCCCAGTCGTGGGGCAGCGTCACCCCGTCCTATGCGCCCGGCGTGCATTTGGGCGATCTCAGCCAAAGTCTACCTGACTATGCGATCGCCGCTATTCGAGAAGCCCTGCCCGCCTTTGAGAAACAGATCAATGGTTTTGCCATGCCCGACGCCACGCTCACTGGCGTTGAAACGCGCACATCGTCACCCATTCGGATCAAACGCAACACTGATGGCCAGAACATTCATCAAAGCGTTAATATCAAAGGTCTTTACCCCGCTGGAGAAGGCGCGGGCTATGCCGGGGGGATTCTGTCGGCAGGGATTGACGGAGTTAAAACGGCAGAGGCGGTAGCGTTGGATATCTTAGAGAACTGCATTAAATGATTGATCTGGAATATCCCGTCTTTGCCTGTTTAGAGTGACAAAAGAGGGATATTACCACAGGGTGTAGTCAGGGTTTTCCTCTACCACCTCAATGACTTTTGCCTCATGCTCAGACAAAACACTTCTCTTCTTGCTGCCGCACGTTTTAGGGGTTAAGTCCCCTATCTGCCGATATTGCTTTAATAGCCGTCTGACTGTGTCAGGACTGACCAGAAATCGTTTGGCTACTTCTCAGATAGAGTTTTTATCTTGCTCATAGGCTTCTGTCATCTTTCTGCGAAAATCTATTGAGTAGCAAGTCATCAGCTTGTGTAGTTTGTTTTGTCAGGTTCTTCTCTCTATTTGACTGTGCTGACTATTCTAGGAAAGGCTGTAACTTGGGAACAGGCGATGAAATTTCAATCAAAGACTTGATTGAATTAATCTGCGAATTGATGAGCTATGACGGTGAATTAGTATGGGAAACAGATAAGCCTAATGGCCAACCCCGACGCTGTTTAGATACACAGAAGGCAATCGAACAGTTTGGCTTTCTAGCTGAGATGGAGTTTCGCCATGGGCTACAAAACACAATTGAATGGTATCGCCAGTCTCTATTGCACTCCACATAACCAATTCATGATCCGGCTTTATAGCTGACCTCAAATATTTAGCCGATTACACCCAGTATTCTCAATAAAAGTTGTTGATCTTTTCAACTCAATCGAATGCAACCGTTCTCAACATCACTGACCCAACTCAAGGTTTTACCCGTATAGTTTGTAGTCTGCCGCTAGCTTATGGCAATTTCCAATTGTGTTAGCCACAGTTACTTTTGTAAGACCCTCGCTGAAAGAGCGAGGGTCTTACAAAACAGCCAGATTTTCCGCGATCGCTAATCGCTGTAATGGCAGATCGGATCTAAGCAAAAATAGCTCAGGTTCACCGGTTCCACACCTCCTATGCAAACTATCTCCAGTCAATCAGGCCGAGTGGATTGTAGATAATGCAAGCTAAACAACTGCTGAGGATCAGTCCATACCTGCTGTGATTGGAAGCCTGCCTGTAGTGCCAATGTTTGAAATTCAGGAATACTGTATTTGTAAGAATACTCTGTCCGCAACAGCTCTCCTGCGACAAAGGAGAACTCTCTACCCTGTAGATGGACAAGTTGGGCTTTGCGGCTGACAATATACATTTCAATTCGACCTTTAGGTGCATTGTAAAATGCCCGATACTCAAAATTATTTACCTCAAAATCGGCACCTAGTTCGCGATTGATCCGCGTCAGCAAATTTAATGCAAATGCAGCAGAGATCCCTTTTGCATCATCATAGGCAGGCTCTAAAATAGCGTTGCTCTTTTTTAGGTCAATGCCAATCAGCAAACTCCCTTCGCCACCCAAGAATGTGGCTACATTTCGTAAAAACTCAATGGCTTCAGCGGGTTCCAAGTTGCCTAGAGAAGATCCAGGGAAGAACCCTACACGGCGTTTACCCGCAAGCATCGGAATAGTTGGCAGCTGCAACGGTTGCGTGTAGTCGGCACAGATGGCGATCGCCTCCAACCCTGGATAATCATCCACTAGCTGCAAGCAAGATGATTGCAAATGCTGCTTTGAAATATCTAGCCCCACATAGGTAGTCAACTGGGGCATTGCATCTAACAAAATCCGCACTTTTTGACTACTGCCACTGCCAAACTCAATCAGGGCGCTATCTCCAATTAAGGTGGCGATCGCTGGAGCATAGGTTTGCAGAATTCCCATTTCTGTTCGTGTCAGATAGTACTCATCAAGCGTGCAAATGGCATCAAATAGCTCTGCACCCTGTTTGTCATACAAAAACTTAGGCGGAATTGTTTTATGCCGTTGGCTGAGTCCAGATAGGACATCGCTCAGAAAATCTTCTAAGGGTGGATGCAAGTCATAAAGTTGAATGTTGGGTTTGGAATGAAGGGTTGACGACATAAGAATCGGGAATGAAGGATTGGAACTTAAAGACTATTGGTTTGAAACAGAACTCTGATCGTTACTGAGCCAGCCGCATGCCGCTAAACTGCCAGCGGGTAGCAGGCGGGAAAAAATTGCGGTAGCTAGGACGAATGTGATCCGGTGGGGTGACGCAAGAGCCTCCCCGCAAAACCATTTGGTTGCACATAAATTTGCCGTTGTATTCTCCCACCGCCCCGGCAGCCGCTTTAAAGCCGGGATAGGGCAAATACGCGCTCTGCGTCCATTCCCAAACATCGCCAAACAGTTGATCAGGCCGAGTTAGACCCATAGCTGGAGCTGGGTGAAGCCGCCCGTTTGCCAAAAAATTACCCTGCACAGGAACTGCATCAGCGGCCACTTCCCATTCTGCTTCCGTGGGCAAGCGTTTCCCAGCCCAGCGGGCATAGGCATCCGCTTCATAAAAACTGACATGGCAAACGGGTTCCTGTTCATTTACCTGCCGCAGCCCCCCTAGGGTCATCGTCCACCAGTGTCCGTCAATTTCTTCCCAGTACAAGGGTGCATCCCACTGGTTCAGCTGTGCGGTGGCCCACCCTTCAGACAGCCAATAGTCGGGCTTGCCATATCCGCCTGCTTGCATGAATTCTAGATACTCTCCGTTGGTGATTAAGTGAGAGGCCAGGTAATAATCTGGCAAATAGACCGAGTGCAGCGGACTTTCATTATCGAAGGCAAAGTCGTCACCTTTATATCCGACGGTGTAGAGACCACCTGGATAATCGAGCCATTGCTCTTTAGATGGAACGTCACTACGCCCTACTGCTGGCAAATCGGCTCGATAGGCCGGACGCAAGGGATTGAGCGCCAAAATATGTTTAATATCAGTGAACAGCAGTTCTTGGTGCTGTTGTTCATGGTGCAGTCCCAGTGTGACCAAATCAGTCAAGGCGGCAGGGCTAGCTTGGGTCTGTTCCAGATTTTGCAGCAGACCCTGCATGGCTTGGTCTACATAGGCTCGATAGCGATAAACTTGCTCTACCGTAGGACGTGACAGTAGACCGCGCTGTGGACGCGGATGGCGCTTGCCAACGGCTTCGTAGTAAGAGTTGAACAGGTAGCCAAATGTAGGATGAAATACGTCATAGTCTGGCAGATAGGGAATGAGCAAAAATGTTTCAAAAAACCAGCTAGTATGCGCCAAATGCCACTTAGGCGGGCTAACATCTGGCATACTCTGAACGCCATAATCTTCGATTACTAACGGTTCACAAATGCGATCGCTGAGCT
>JAYUYI010000269.1:0-1750 GCA_043752545.1 Thermoleptolyngbya sp. | reverse complement strand
CGGCATGTTCATGATGCTGTACGACTGGTTTGGGCGCTTCGGCACTGATCGGCTGATCTATGGTCTCATGCATCCCACTGTGTGGAGGGTCTATCCTGCCGTGGCCGGACTGGCCGAACGCACTGGGGCGGATCGCGGCTCACCCGAAGATGGCACTAGCCGCCCTGAACCGCAGAGCAGCTGCGCTTGGAGCAGGCGATGGTAACAGTTTATGGCGGTTGCACTCGAATCACTATGCCCATACGTCAGGCGGTTGCCGTGCTATGCCTCGACCCAACTGCCGTGAAACTGCAACAAATTCAACTGCAATAACGGTTGAAAACCTCTACTTTCAACCTTATGCCGACACCTGTGGGCTTCGCACCATCAGACCATCAGTCAGATAGGAGACCGCTTTGACTCGATCAACGTCCCATCCATCCACCTCCATCAATTTTATTTTAGAGACCCCTGCGCCCGGTAGTCTGGATGTGCAGTGGATTCATGGCTCTAGCTCACCAAAACACAACACCGATCCTGAAATCCAGGTTCATGCTTACAACGAGCACACCTACATCCTGCGGCAAAACATGGCGGTGCATTATGAAGCCCCGTTCATGTTTCTGCTGTTTGGCAACGATTGCGCCATTTTGCTCGACACGGGTGCAACGCGATCGCCTGACTTCTTTCCGTTGCGTCACACCGTCGATACATTAATTGACCAGTGGTTAGACAAAAATCCCCGGCCATCGTATTCACTGGTGGTTGCCCATACCCATCTACATCGAGACCACTTTGAAGCAGATGCACAATTTGATGATCGCCCCAATACAGAACTGGTAGGACGTAGCTTAGCCGCTACCCTTGAATTTTATGGATTTCAAGACTGGCCCAATGATAGTGTGCCGTTTGATTTGGGTGGGCGAGTGCTGCAAGTGATGGGAAGCCCTGGGCATGAAGATGCTGAGGTTTCGATCTACGACCCCTATACCCAGCTTTTCTTTACCGGAGATTTGCTCTACCCTGGCCGTCTCTACATTCGCGACTGGGATGAATTTTGCAGCAGCATTGAACGGATGATTGCGTTTACCGAGACTCATCCGGTGACCTACTTGCTGGGGTGCCATGTGGAGATGTCGATTTACCCTCGCTTAGACTATCTGATTCGCACCAACTACCAACCCTACGAATGCCCCTTACAGATGAGCGTAAAGCAACTGCATTCTGTGCGAGATGCGATTGCTCACGTAAACGGTCGGCCAGGAATCTACGTGTTTGATGACTACATCATTTACAACGGCATTCCCGATCGCTACTTCAGTTACGAAAACATGGACCCCAGCGCAGCCCCCGGCGATCTCCGTCCAGCTTGAAGAGATTGTTTTTTACAGTGTTGCTGAGTTTTAAGGAATTAGAATCATGGGTCAATCTGGTCGCCTCATTCTACCTCGACGAACGGTCATTCGCGGGTTACTCTCGTTCGGAGCCTTTGGGCTAACGTCCCAACTTTGGACGGGATGCACCAACTCATCATCATCCTCTGGCGAATCTGCTAGCCCAACGGCTTCAAGCAGTGAGCCAATGACCATTGGGTTTATCTACGTCGGGCCTAAAGATGACTTTGGGTATAACCAGGCTCACGCAGCCGCAGCTGCCAGCATGGCTAGTGCATTTCCCTGGGTCAAGCTGGTTGAGGAGGCTAGCATTCCTGAAACAACGGCTGTGCAGGAGACGATGCGAAATATGATCGAGCAGGACGGAGCCAAAGTCA
>JAYUYI010000268.1:0-4661 GCA_043752545.1 Thermoleptolyngbya sp. | reverse complement strand
TCCCTCGCCATGGCTCTACTTCACGACCAGATTGTTTTAATTACAGGTGCCAGCAGCGGCATTGGAGCCGCCTGCGCCAAACTGTTTGCCCAACAGGGAGCACGAACAATTTTGGCGGCTCGCCGCATGGACAAACTAGAGCAGCTCGGGGCAGAAATCACGCATACCTATGGCCGTGAGGTTCACCTCCTGCAACTGGATGTCTGCGATCGCGTTCAGGTTGAAGCCACGCTGGCTAACCTACCCACAGCCTGGTCTGCTATCGACATTTTGGTGAATAATGCTGGGCTAAGTCGTGGCTTAGACAAGCTCCAAACGGGCAGCATTCAGGACTGGGAAGAGATGATCGATACCAATATCAAAGGTTTATTATATGTAACGCGATCGCTCCTGCCTGGCATGGTAAGCCGAGGGCGGGGGCATGTGATCAATCTCGGATCCATTGCTGGGCATCAGGCATACCCCGGTGGTAACGTCTATTGCGCCACCAAAGCAGCGGTGAAAGCGATTTCAGAAGGGCTAAAGCTCGATTTGCTAGGTACCCCTGTGCGAGTTAGTTCCGTCGATCCAGGCATGGTAGAAACGGAGTTTAGTGAAATTCGCTTTAGAGGAGATAGCGATCGCGCCAAACAGGTCTATCAAGGACTCCAGCCCCTCATGCCAGAAGACGTAGCCGACGTAGTGGTCTTCTGCGCCACCCGTCCTGCCCATGTCAACATCAACGAGGTGATTTTGATGCCGATCGATCAAGCCAGTGCCACCTCAGTCCACCGCACCCCGTAGCCGTCCCCAGCCCTGCACGCTGAACTTACCAGCAGCCTTCGAACAAACGACCGAAAAATCTAACGCCTGTGCTGATGTTTCAAGTACCAAGCGCTTGAAACATCAGCATTTAGTGCAATTAGCTGGCCTGTAATCGGCAATTTTACGGTGTTCGACTAGATTGTCGCTAGGTTAAGTTAGAAACGTGAAATCGTAAGTCATGTTAAAGTCTCTCACTCCACGGGGGGAGCCACAGGGGAAGCAAGCTAAACGGCTGCAAATTGACTTTCATCTACCGACTCACCGTTTAAGCACAGTTGCTCGTTTTCATACGCGTCTCGGTAGTGAGCTAACATGCGTAGCGCTTCTTTTTCACTGGTGAACCGTAGCTTAATTTTGTAAAGAAACGGTAGATCTCGGGTAGGAGTAATCGGAACAGGTTCCCAGATCTTGAGTAACCAGTCGCCGCCAGCGTTAGTAATTTTGTATTTCATAAAAATCAGCCAAATATATTCAGTCAGGGACAGGCTCACAAAAAATTTGGATCTACAAATTCACAGGTCTTCTAGCAAAACCTTCAGCTACGAGCGAGATCAGTTTTTGAGGGTGCACCACTAACTAGCAGGAGAGAACTTGAGGATTGAAATCGCTTGCCGAAGTATTTTCTCGGCAAGCAATAATGATATTTATACAAGTTCTCGACAGCTTTATCCGGAAAACCAGATTACTAAAGGGCGGGAAATATCTGAAAACCTAAATGCTGGAAACCTAAATAATTTGGTTTTACAGCTTTGCCAATGCTAGCCAGCGTGCCGCATCCTTGGCATGGTAAGTCAGTATTAGGTCTGAGCCAGCCCGTTTAAAGCTAGTCAGAGTTTCTAGCACGACCCTTTCTTCGTCAATCCAACCATTCAGAGCAGCTGCCTTGATCATAGCGTATTCGCCCGAGACGTTATAGGCCGCAAGGGGTAGATTGGTGGCCTGCTTCACCCGCCAGATGATGTCCATGTAGGACAGGGCAGGTTTTACCATCAGCATGTCTGCACCCTCGGCAATGTCGAGTTCAATCTCTTTGAGGGCTTCACGGCCATTGCCGGGATCCATTTGGTAGGTGCGGCGATCGCCAAATTGAGGGGTCGATTCGGCGGCATCTCGAAATGGGCCGTAGTAGGCAGAGGCATACTTAGCGGCATAGGACATGATCGGAATATCCTCAAAGCCACCTTGATCTAGCCCCTGACGAATGGCCTGCACAAACCCATCCATCATCCCCGACGGGGCAATGATGTCGGCTCCCGCATTAGCCTGAGCCACAGCCGTCTTTTTCAGTAGTTCTAGTGTCGGGTCATTTAGCACACGCCCCGATAGATCACCCACTTCTAAATAGCCGCAGTGGCCATGGGTAGTATATTCACAGAGGCAGGTATCGACAATGACCAGCAGATCGGGGACGGCAGCCTTAACAGCGGCGGTGGCCTGCTGCACAATGCCGTGGTCGTGCCATGCGCCAGTGGCATCGTCGTCTTTATCAGAGGGGATGCCAAACAAAATAATGGCCGGAATGCCGAGGTCGTAAACTTCCTTGGCCTCTTCTACAATTTTGTCTACCGAAAGCTGATACACTCCCGGCATCGAGCGAACCTCTTTGGCAATACCCTGACCCGGCACGGCAAACAGCGGGTAGATCAGATCGCTGATGGTCAGGATGTTTTCGCGCACCATGCGGCGCAACTGAGGATGACTGCGGAGCCGACGGGGACGGTAAGTAGGAAACATACTGATGAAGGGATTGACGATCGCTGTATTAGAAAAGTCTAAGGCTTTCGCTATCGCTTGGATGCATAAACGACATTACGTTCTGTAAAATCTGGGCGATCGCTAACGTCGGTGCCAAATTTTAACGGTTTGATCGGCGCTACCGCTGGCCAGCGTCTGTCCGTCTTGACTGTAGGCCAAGGCATGAATCGCTTCAGTATGGCCAGTCAGCTGGCTTAGCATCTGCCCACTCGCCCAATGCCAGAGAGTTACGATACCCTCGGGACTGCCAGTGGCTAGAGCATGGCCGCTA
Source organism: Thermoleptolyngbya sp. (assembly GCA_043752545.1). Classification (GTDB taxonomy): domain Bacteria; phylum Cyanobacteriota; class Cyanobacteriia; order Elainellales; family Elainellaceae; genus CASBQJ01. Next base: position 1,831 of record JAYUYI010000268.1, on the reverse strand, counting down.
GGGCTAAAGGCGATCGCACTCCCACGATCAGTAGATCCACCAACCCTATCCCCAAACGTATTCAATAGGGTAAACGTTTGGAGATCCCAGAGCTTGACGGTCTGATCGGGGCTGACCAGAGCCAGCAGGCGGCCATTGGGGCTGAAGGCGATCGCTCTGGCAGCGTCGGCAAGGGTGTGGGAAATGTGACCAGAACCTAGGTGCCATAGGGATACGGAGGCATTGGCATTGGTACTGGCACTGGCCACCGCCAGCTGCCGACCGTCGGGGCGCAGGGCGATCGCCAGCACGGGAGCCGTGTGATCGCAAAGCCGCCCCAACAGCTTCCCGGCCCGCAAATTCCACAGGGCGATCGTATAGTCCCAACTGGCACTGATCAGCAGCTTCCCGTCTCGGCTGATGGCGACCGAGCTAACCGGACTGGTGTGCTCGGCCAGCGTATAGCGGCAGACCCAGTGCTCGGGGGCAAAGGGACTGGGCGATTCGGCAGCAGGTGCTGGGCTGGCTGGGCGGCTAGATGTGCCGCTGGCCGAGGGTTTTTGCCGTCTTAGTCCTAGCTCCTCAGCCCGCTTTAGATCGGCAGCGGCTCCCAGCTCCAGCCCCATCAGCGAATAAACAAAGCCTCGGTAGCGATAGGCTTCTGCGTAGGTGGGACTGAGTTTAATGGCGCTGCTAAAATTTTCGATCGCCTCATGATAGCGGCCACCCTTCACATGTTCGGCTCCAGCGTTGTAGAACGCCTCTACCGCCGATGCTCCAGATGCGTAAATTCTGGTAGACGGTGCAGATGTGGTGGGAGCAGCCGAGTGCTCAGGCGTCACAGCCTCCGGAGTTGCTCCCGATGCTGGCGAGGTCAGCAGATCTAGTTGATGAAATTTGAGAGATTGGTATGCCTGATTAATCTGCTTGATTTCTTCCTCAGCGCGCAACTTTTGCTGAGGGTCAGAAAAGCGATCGGGATGCCACAGCTTTGCTAATTCTCGATAGGCTTGCTTCACCTCGGCGGGTAACGCGCCCACTCTTAGACCCAGAATCTCATAACACCGATTCAGTTCAGGCATTTCTACAGGATTGGATGTTCTGCCGTTTGTTAACGCAGCAATTTGTTAACGCAGCAGTTTGTTAGCGCAGCAATGCTTTGCACGAGTATTCCCCTATGGTGCGCAGAACTAACTGTTAGGTGGAACGGCGGCGGCTCAATCAAACAAGTCTAGTGGTAAGTGGCCATAGGTCTCGTTCAGGCCGTCCGCGTCGGCAGACTGGCAGGAGACTAAGACCCCTCGGCGATCGCCCGCATAGCGATCGGCATAGCACCGCCCCGACTTGGGATTGAATTTGAGATAAACCTCGCCAGCAACGGGGCTAAAGTTTAGCTCGGGCGAGTAACCCAGCGCCTTGGCATAGCGTTCTAGCGCGTCACGGCCTTGTTCAAACGAGTCGGCACACACGCCAAGCATTTGATCATCCGAATGGTGAGCCACTGTTAAAAGCGCCTGACAAATCTGAAGGCGATCGGCTTGGGAAGCAGCAGCACTAGCCTTGTCAACCGTGCTATCAGCAGGGGGGATGCAGTCAAACTGCTTCAGTAATTGGTGAGCCTCTGCAAGAGTAAGAGGCGGAGCCTCAGAAGTAGGCATGGGTGAAGCACTAAAAAAATGAGCAGTAGCTAAAGACGCACCGGATCAAACATTTTATTTAGAAAAGAACTTAACGCGGGAGCGGGCAATCTAGGCTATTTTTCTAGCCGCACAGCATACCACTGCAAAAATTGTCCAGATCCAACATCTAGTTCACAGGAGGTATTCAACAAATGATTAGCCTGCGCTTCAAT
>JAYUYI010000267.1:0-1750 GCA_043752545.1 Thermoleptolyngbya sp. | reverse complement strand
TGTTTGGCCTGACGGTAAAACATAGCCAGATCAGCTAGGTCTAACGACCCAGTCGTCAGCGCTTCGGGGTAGGCTTCGCGCAGGTAGGCAATTAACATCCCAAACGGGGTGCCCCAGTCGCCAATGTGGCTGAGCCGCAGCACATCGTATCCCAAAAACTCCAGGATGCGGGCAAGGCAGTCGCCAATGATGCAGGGACGCAAATGCCCGACGTGCATTTCTTTGGCAATGTTGGGACTAGGGTAATCGACAATCACTCGCTGGTGCTGCAGTGTGGGGGCAATGCCCAGACGTGGATCGGCTTGGATTGCTTTCAGCTGCGCTTCAATATAACTCGGCTTGAACCGGAGATTGACGAAACCTGGCCCCGCCACGGTAGGCAGTTCGCACAGATCTTCGACCTGCAACTGCTGCACAATTTGCTCGGCGATCGCCCTCGGTGCCTGCCCCAGCCGCTTAGCTAACGACATGGCTACATTAGCCTGATAGTCGCCAAACTTCGGGTTGCTGGCTGCAACCAAAATCGGATCAGTGCCAGCTAAATCATCGCCAAAGGCGGCAACTAATGCCTGGTCGAAGCGGTCTCTGAGTTGGGCGATCGTGGAGTTCATGGAAGCTAGTTGAGGTCTCTAAGTCAATCATACGCACTGACTGCCCAGTATAGAAGCTAACGCCGAGCGTTAGGCCAGAACCCACAGGCTTAAACGCTCTTTAAGTCTTGCGATCGCTTATCCAGCAGTCTCTTCATGTTCTCCATTAAGCCGATGGACTCTAACTCCGCCATCGTAAACCAGCGGGCATCGGCGGCATCGGAGCCTGAACAGAGGGGCTGGTGGGTGACGCAACAGAGATAGCACAGATCAAAATGCTGATGCTTGAGCTGGGTTGCGGTAGCTGGAATGTAGTGGACGTCGAGATCAAATAACCTAGCGCGCGATCGCTCAATCTCCAGCCCCAGCTCTTCCTTCGCTTCCCGTAAGGCCGTGCTCAACCCATCCCATTCCCCAGCTTCAGGATGACCACCGGGCTGCAACCAACGCTGCGCCGCCCGGTGGTAGATCAGCGCAACCTGTCCAGTATCTTCAGCCAAAATCCAGGTGCTAGCGGTAATGTGCCCTGGTTCGTAGCACTGGCGATCGAAGGGTGCAGGATGAGTGTGCAGCAGACTAAGTATGGCCTGATGATGGGCAGATTCAAGGGCATTCCAAGGCTCGTACTTTTCAAGGGTAGCAATCAGAGTAAGCGGTTCTGGCGATCGCGACATGCAGGGATTTAAGGGCTGGTAATTATTTCTTTGGGCTGGAATGATTCTAGTAACAAAGTATCAAGGTATCTCTAAAAAAGTCTTGAGGGCAGTTTTGTACCTGTTTTTCAAGCGCTTGGAGGCCAAACCGCCCTGCTGAATCTTTGTGAGAACGGCTGTCGAAACAGTGCCTTTGGGGATAGGACTACCAACTGTAATCCATTTTGCTAGTTCAGACGCATCCATTTCGCGGGCAAATCGATAAGTAATTACCGACTCACAAACTATAAACCTTGATACGCCAAAACCTGGAGAGATGACACAGGCAGTATCAGACTTAGGTTTACGGCTCGTGACGTTAACAAATAGATAGTGGGTTACAGACGTTTGGGCGATCGCAATGTAGAGATGTTCGTTATTAGGAGGGGTGTTCAGTAGAAATGCATCTCCCAGATTAATGGTGATGCTAGGCACTCAAAACCCCGTCTAAATAAGCTTCTCGACTAG
>JAYUYI010000266.1:0-4664 GCA_043752545.1 Thermoleptolyngbya sp. | reverse complement strand
TAGCGGCCCATACCAGCATCTTGGGGTTTGTGGAGGGCGATCGCAAAACGGCACTGCTGCACGCCGCCGATTTGTTTGTGTTGCCGTCGTATTACGAAAATTTTGGCATTGCTGTTGCGGAGGCGATGGCCGCCGGATTGCCCGTGGTAATTTCGCAGCAGGTCTACATTTGCGACGAGGTAAGGCAATCGGAGGCGGGCTGGGTGGTGCCGTGTGAGGTGATGGCACTAGCAGACTGCCTGGAAACTGCGCTGAAGCAACCTGCCGAATGCCAGCGCCGAGGCGAAAATGCCCGCCGATATGCGTCTGAGCACTACGATTGGCAAGCGATCGCCCACCAAACCATTCAAGCCTATAGGGGAATTTTAGATAGCATCCGGCAGGCGTAGAGCAACGGTCGAGATAGATTTAATCGGGATTGGGATGGTTTACTGCATGCTGGCGTTCCAGCCCTGCAATCACCTCTGCCATTTCGACCTGCGGGAAATCGGTATAGAAGCGGCTGACGCTCAAAAATGCTTCGGCTGCAATCAATACAATGACGCGATCGCACCAGTTTTCCAGCCGCTCGATCATTAGCTTGGGAGCGACGGGGGCACAAATGAATAGCGCGGCGGGCTGTTTAGCGCGAATGGCACGGGCGGCTACGGCGATGGTCATCCCCGTGGCAATGCCATCGTCAACCAAAATGGCGATCGCCCCCTGTGGGTTGGTCTGAGGGCAGTGTGGGGAGAGTTGAGCGAGTTGCCCTCTAGCCTTTTGCTGAGCGCGTTCGACTGCCATCCGCCACACCCTTGGATCTTGCCCAGCCAGGTTTTCATAGCGAGAGCGGATCACCTGCCCGTCTGCTGTTACGGCACCAATGGCCAATTCAAGATTATCTAGCCGCGTAATTTTTTTGGCGACTACCACATCTAACGGGCAATGTAGCAGTTGTGCCACCGGTTCGGCAACGGGAATGCCACCGCGAGGTAAGGCATAGATTATAGATGGAGCCAAGCGCTGAGCGGCACTGAGGGTAGACAGCTCGGCCAGCACCGCTTGGGCAAGCTGCTGGCCTGCTTCATGGCGATCGCGAAAAAGTAGTGGTTGAACCATGCGCCCCTCCAACAGATTGTGGTGGGATTGCTTCATGTATGACCAAGGCAACCCGAAAAATAGTCTTAAACTGAAGGATAGCTCTTCAATTTCCTCTTGCTCTTTTTGACCGCAATAATCGGCGTGCAAGTCGTTCTCTTCCTATAGTCCTTCAGTCTTTCGTGCATCATGGCAAGCAACGACCAAATTGACCTGTTTAGCATTGTGGATGTGGCTACCGCCACCGCCGTTGACCCTAGCTTAATTCCTACCAGTGCCAAAATTCCGATTCCGGTTGGAATTTACTCATCCATGGAAGACATTAAGCTGCATTGCAACCAATGCCATCGCTGTGAGCTAGGTGCAACCCGCACCCACGCTGTGATTGGGCGAGGCCATGTGAATGCCTCCATTATGCTGGTGGGGGAAGGCCCCGGACAAACTGAAGATGAGACAGGGTTGCCGTTTGTGGGTAAGTCGGGGCAGCTGTTAGACAAAATTCTGGCCTCGGTGGGTCTGACCGAAGCGGATGTGTTTATCTGCAATATTGTTAAGTGTCGTCCGCCCGAAAACCGCAACCCCAGTAATGCTGAAGCGGATGCCTGTATGGGCTACTTGCTAGAGCAAATCCGCCTGGTCAATCCCAAAATTATTTTGTTGACGGGGGCGATCGCCATGCGTAGCTTGCTGGGGATTAAGCAGGGGATCACCAAAGTGCGAGGCGAATGGGTCGAAAAAGAGGGGCGACTCTACATGCCGATTTTTCACCCTGCCTATTTGCTGCGCAACCAATCGCGCGAAAAAGGTAGCCCCAAATGGCTGATGTGGCAGGACATTCAGGCTGTTAAGGAGAAGCTAGATGAAATCAAGAGTGAAGGCTGAGGGCTGAAAGATGTTAGTGTACTCGCTTCGAGAAGCAAGCTATATTTTTCATCCTACTGCTGCGCAGAAGCAAGCTACGTCCTTCATCCTTCATCCCTTTAAAACCGATCGCCGAGGGTCAAAATGACTCGACTATCGCCGTTGTCGGTAAAGGCAAACTCTACTCGGCCAAAGCCGATGGGGAGGCGTGCCTGTAGACCTGCCCCAAAGCCAAACCCATCGCCGGGTTTGTCTCGTACGATCGCGGGTTCGCCAATCACTTCGTCCCCTGTGCCCAAGTCAGTACCATAATCGATGAACAGTGCTCCTCGTAGGTCAATGTCTTGCGAAAACAGGTTGACGCTGGCGATCGGGAAGCGATATTCTAGCGTGGCCTGGAGGAAGCTAGACCCGGTGCCAATCCCGCCTCCCGCAAAGCCTCGCACGGAATTGTCGCCGCCGATATTGAACGCTTCGTAGGGCGGCACATCGCCAAATATGGTGCCAGCTTGTGCCAAAAAGACTAGCGTGCGGGGTCCTTCTGCAAACCCAAACAGGTTTAAGGGAATGTAGGAGGTGTAGCTGGCAGACAGACGAGTGAAGGCATCGCTGGTGTCGATCAAGAAGCCTTGATCGGCTCCGAAGCGGAGAATTGAGCCGTCGGTAGAGTAGGCTCCATCGTTGCGACGATCGGCGGCTAGGGCAAAGCTGACTGTGACTAGGTCATCAATGCCGTTGTTTTCTAACGTGAAGGCGTTGCCGTCTTCATCGGTCGGAAACACCTCGCTAGCAAAGAAGTCGTCTCGCACCGATACGCGTTGATAGGTGACGCCTAAAGACGATTCAATGTCGTCTCCGAATGGTAAAAATGCTTCTACCCCGCCCCCTAAGCGGTGAATCCAAGGCGTGTCGCCGTTGGGCAAATCAACGTCGCGATCGCCCCCTCGAAAAGCTGGGAACCAGGAGCGTTGGTTAAAAATGTTGATGCCAAACCCGCCTTCCCCTGGGGCGCGGGTGGTGGTATAGCCAAAATCAAACCCGAGAATATGTTCTCCTCCTTCTACGGCCAGGTTCAGAGAACTATTGCCTCCTAGCCGCTGTCGAGCACTAGCCACGATCGCAATCCCGGTCGATTTGATTGGGGTGCGGACGGCGCGGCGACGCATAGAACTTTGCAAAACGGTCGGATCAGACAGGCCGCTGACGGTGCTGAAGAAAAAGCGATCGGGTCGGTCTTCGTCTTCGGGGCTAACCAGGGTTGGCACCTGAGCCAGGGTTTCGGCATCCAAAAGAGGCAGGGCGGTGTCCGGTTGGCCTAGTGTGAAGTCAACCGCAGTTGGAGTCGTGTCTATTGCGTGGTGCTCAAGCTGTAAATCTTCAGCTCGCGTAGAGGGTAGCTCTACTAAGCTGGTGTCGCTTGCGGCCTGGGCAGTTAGGGAAGGAGATGCGATCGCCGCTGTCTGAGGCTGTTCTGCTGGGGTTGCAGAGTCGCTACTTGGCTCAAGAATTTCTGTGACAGTACCGACTGCATTGGGGGCAACGGGTGCTGTGTCTTGGGCATGTGCCGCCATCGTCATAGCGAGTACTAGGTTAGAGGCCGCTCCTAAGATCAGCAGCGTTCTCGCTCTTCCGCAACTTCTCGCTGCCAGTCCTTTCAGTGCTCGGAAGTACAATGCTTCCATCCGGTTTATCCTCACACGCAACAACTTATTTCCCAGTCACGGTCTGGCCTCTTCACCCCATGCGAGTGGAAAAGGTTCAGATGAATCCAGCTTTCCTCCTAGTGATTTATAACAACCCTAGGATAATTTGTGACTCTCTGAGGACAGTTAAAGAAAAATCAACAACTGGCTCAGTGTGGAGCACGGCTGACGTTCCAGGGAGTGGCCAGGAAGTTGCCGGGGAGTTGCCGAGGAGTTTATGGGCAGCAGCTAAACCCAAGGCTATAGATCGGATCTCAACGCGCCTGCGTGGCAATCGCTCAGCCACAGCCGGACGGCCTGAGCGACGACGCCATCGTTACTGTCGCGCGGCGGCGTAGGCGGCAGGCGACTGGGATAGTCTCCCAAACTAGTGCGCAGGTTAACCAGTTGCCATGCCTCGGGCGATCGCACCACAAACATCCAGTAGTAGCCCTGAAGCTGCACCAGCCCGCTGGCTCCATACTGCCGCTCCAGTGTGGTAAAAAACACCTGCTGCACGTTGTCTGACCCGGCAATTGGGGCATAGTCGCCGCCGCCAAGGGGAATAGGTTCTTGGTCAGAGCGCCCTGCTAGCAGCACATAGCTGGGAGGAATATCTACGGCTCGACTGCGATCGCGCGATCGCTGAATGACTCGATTGGCATAGCTGGGCAGGTCGTCCAGAAGCTTGGGGATCAGGGCGTCTAAGGTGTTGGGACAGTTGAAGACAGGGCGAGATGCGTGCAGGGTTGGGGGGAAAGGCGGTCGCCCTGGATGTTCTTCGATGCCAGTTCGTTCTGCTACGGACTGGGATTCTACCGCCAGTTCTGTCGCCAAATTCGGATGTGCCACCTCAGCCTGCATGAGGCTCAGACCAACCAGCAAAATACTCCACATCCGCTAGCTCTCCTGCTCCAATTCCGCACAAATCCGCTCAAAGGCCGCTTTAGGCTCAACGGCTGCCGTAATGGGTCGCCCAACCACTAGGTAGCTGGCTCCGGCACGCAGAGCTGCCGCTGGGGTCATAGTTCGCCGCTGGTCTCC
>JAYUYI010000265.1:0-1756 GCA_043752545.1 Thermoleptolyngbya sp. | reverse complement strand
TCTCCCTCGATCGCCCGGAATAACCTTACCCCTGGCCCCTCTCCTTGCTAAGGAGAGAAGAGCAAAGAAGTTTCCGGCTCCCTTCCCTTCGCAAAGTTAGGGGGGGCTTGCCGATAAGACTTTAGCTAAAAATCATCTTACTCCTCTTCACTAATTATTATCTGAAATTGCTTTGCAGGTTGATAATAACTCCATAAATCTACGTAATATTTGCCTTTTTTGGGTTCAAACCGATGAGCAACATTTCTGTCGTCAGTATTTAAAACTTCCTCACTTCCATGATCTGCTGAGTAATCATAACAAGTTGACATACTTCCATTCGAAGATTTTACGATGATTGCTGGATCTGCATCCCGTCCTTCTGGATTTAGATCTGTTTGTTTATCTTGCGCTAAATCTATCGCCTCGACTGTAATCGTGATTGATCTAACAAAATCTTTTTCTAAGATTAGGGTAAGCTCTGCATTTTTGCTGCCGTAAGCAGGAGCAGAAAATGAGTTAACGTATCGTGAATTGTTCATCGAGACTTGAGCCAACGGGCAGTTCCTGAGATTCAGTTGAGGGTAAATGTTCTGCTCTGCCAGCAGTTATTGCCACCATGGGGCGATCGTTCTCGCCCTGAACCGCATAACTCCAGACATAGCCAGCGGTGCCCAGGCTAGGCAGATTAAGTATGTAGATTTCAGCTACTTTAAGGTCAATCTGATTAGGTATGTCCATTAAAAACCTCCTAATCGAACGTTGTATATTCTCAAGCTGTGCATCATAGAATCACTCCTGTATCGTTTAATAAACGGTGAGATTTGAGTCAGAGCGAGAAAAATAAAACTGACAACCTGATTAGGTATACGTTTGCTTTATCTCTTTCGTTCTATGCCTCCATCAAACCGTGCAGATGACTGAGTTGACACCTGGAAATGACTAACTTGTCCTGACTTTGCGTTTGAGTCTGTTCTGATTTCTGCTAAAGTCCAGATGGAAACTTAGGTTTCAGGAAATCTGCCATGTCTAGATCCCTCAGAGTGCGTTCAAAACATATCGATCGTGTCAAACTTGCCGTCAAGCGCAATGGTTTTCTGAGTCAGCGTGAGCTTTCCGAAAATTTAGGGATGGCGCTCGCTACTGTCAGTAACTTCCTCACAGGCAGACCTGTAGACCGGGCTACCTTTGTCGAATTGTGCGAAAAGCTAAGTCTCGACTACGAAACCATTGCAGATTTGGGAGTAGATTTAGATGCCGATGTTAGTTCTGAACCTATTCCAGCCGTCACCGCACCGCAACTGATTATTCGCGTAATTGATTCACCCAGCCATTCTACGAATGATGTTAGCCACAGTCACTATCAAGATTGGGGAGAGGCTGCGGATGTTTCCACCTTCTATGGTCGAACTGAAGAACTGACCACACTAGAACAGTGGATTGTACAGGAACGTTGCCGCCTTGTGATGGTAATCGGCATGGGCGGCATGGGCAAAACCGCCTTGTCTATTAAACTGGCGCAACAGATCCAAATCCAGTTCAATTGTTTAATTTGGCGATCGCTCCGTAACGCTCCACCGATTCAAGACTTACTAACTGACCTGATTAAGTTTCTCTCTCATCAGCAAGAAACTGAACTACCCGAATCCATTGATGGCAAGATTACGCGATTACTGCACTACCTGCGGCGCGATCGCTGTCTACTAATTTTGGACAATGCTGAATCAATTCTTCAGAGCGATGAACGGGCAGGGGGATATCGTGCTGGCTATGAAGG
>JAYUYI010000264.1:0-4677 GCA_043752545.1 Thermoleptolyngbya sp. | reverse complement strand
GCACCTGAACATCGGCTTGAGTATACAGCGGCAACCGTTGTTCTAGCAGGTCATAGATCCGCTGCCGAGGGTTTGGATCATGGAGCAATGGCCGGGCTGTGCTGTTTTTTAAGCGATAGTAGAGTTGCTCTGGCGGCACATCTAGCCACACCACTAGCCCGTGATGCAGGTAGCTCCAGTTTTTGGGATTGAGGATGATCCCGCCCCCGGTTGCGATCGCTAGCCTGGGGTAGGCGGCTAGCTCTGCCAACACCTGTGTTTCTAGCTGACGAAAGGCGGCTTCACCCGACTGCGTAAAAATTTCTGAAACCGTTTGTCCGGCGGCGTGCTCTAGCGTGGCGTCGGTATCAAAGAACCGATATCCTAGCTTTTTGGCCAGCACTTTGCCAACGGTGGTTTTGCCGCACCCCATCATGCCAATTAGGTAGAGATTAACCCCTCGCAATTGAGGCGCGATCGCGGCTTCCAACGATGCTTGATCCGGCTGTTCGGGGGTGAGATCATTCTGCATAGCAATTGCCTTAAATCAGCGGCAGGCGATGGGGGTGAGCGGGTGAAACTAGCCTAGGCGGAGGGGTGGGTTTCCTTCTGGTGACGTCGGTGGTGGTGGCGGTTCATCCGCATCATCGTCGGTATCATCGTCGGCCTGATCATCATTGTCCTCCTCCCAATCATCCCAAACTTCTCGCTCCAGTGGGCCTGGGGCTATCCTACCTTGACCGGGCAACTCTCGTGGAGGCTGATTGCGGCGCGGCGGATCAGGGATGAAGTCATTCCCATCGGCTTCGTCCCAATCGTCTGACTCTTGCGACTGGCTGGTCAGCTCTGCCGTTTCACCTGGCTCTACGATAAGAGGCGGCTGTGAGAAGATCGGGGTCTCTGGTGCCGCGCGATAGGGTGGAATGATGACGCGAAATTCGGCATCGTAGACAGAACTGGAGGGCGCAACCGTGGGTTGGTCTGATGGAGGCTGATCAAAGTCTGTCGCTTCGTCGATGGCAAAATCTGGCTGTGGTGCTGTGTCGGGCGGTGCTGTGTTGGGCGGCGCTGGCTCGGTGGGCAGCGGGTCTGACGAGCGATAGGTATACGAAAAAACCGAACCCGTTTGGTAGCCGCCTTGAGGCTGTCGCTGAATTTCGACAATCGGTCTTGGGGGTGGCTCTGGCTGTGGTTCTGGCTCAGCACGAGGGGCTGGGCTGCCAGTGGCAGAGGGTGAGGGCGGCGTCAGCGCTTCCTCTTCCCAGTCGTCCCACTCTTCGCGATCGCTCTCCACAGGCGACTGATACTCATCGCGAAAGGGTGCCCGCATCTGTTCCCGGTAGCGGTCTCTGGGCTCCTCTGGCTCTGGGTAAAACGACGGCTGATAGGCGGCTGAGCGATCCGTCACATCGGTATAGGACGCATCTTGAATGATGGTTTTGGCAGATGCTCTGGTTCGACGGGGGGCATCGACAGGGGGACGCGCGTCGTCCCAGTTATCCCAGGCGTCGGAAGATTGCCGGGGCTGCTCCCAATCATCGATGGTGCTAGCTTGAGCAGCCTTAGCGCCGTAGCCGCTGGCGGGATCTACAGGCTCACCCGTTTGAGCCGAATTGCGATCGCCTGTCCAGGGCGGCGGCGTCCAGGGTGCGCCAGCACCAGCTGCCCGACCCGAGGTTCGACGGGGTTTGGGGCGACGCGACCGATTGCGGCTCCCTGCCAACCGCAACAGCAGCGCTAACAAAATCGTCGTGACCGCACCAGCGGCGATCGCCACCACCACCCACACCGCCAGCGGCAATGCCTGGGTCTGCATCCCCAAAACGACCAACGGCAGCACCGGCGCTACATTTTGCAGCGCAAAAATTACTAGTGCAGCCAGGGTGAGGATCAAGAGGGCAAGTCTGAACATTGGGAAGGTACGAAGTAAGGTCTGGGTAGGAAGGGGGGAATTTTGAGTTTTGAGTTTTGAGTTTTGAGTTTTGAATTGACCGTCTAATTCAAAATTCAAAAGTAACTATTCAGTCTGCCCACCCTGCGGGAAGCAAGCTACACCCTAAATCCCTCTCCCAATTAGGGAGAGGGACTTTGAACTGGTTCGGGTCCCCTTCTCCCTACTTGGGAGAAGGGGCTAGGGGATGAGGGCTGTTTATAGCCTGAGTAGTTACATTCAAAATTCAAAACTTAATTAAATTCCGATTCCTTACAGCTAACGTTTCGGAGGTAAAACGTCAACTTCAAACCCAGCCTATCCTATCCCTTTACTCCTTCGCCGCCCGCATTGCCTTCACAAACTGCTCAAACAAATAATCGGCATCGTGGGGGCCTGGACTGGCCTCGGGGTGATATTGCACCGAGAACATGGGCAGGGTTTTGTGGCGCAGGCCAGCAACGGTGCGATCGTTGAGGTTGAGGTGGGTGATTTCGACCTCGGCCTCCGGGAGAGAGGCTTCGGCGATCGCAAATCCATGGTTTTGGCTAGTAATTTCAATTCGCTGCCGCAGCCCAGCGGGTTGGTTTAAGCCGCGATGCCCAAATTTGAGCTTAAAGGATTCTCCACCCAGCGACAGACCCAAAATTTGGTGCCCCATACAAATGCCGAATAGGGGTTTGTCAACTCCGAGCAATGCTTTCACCGTTTCTACGCCGTCGGTGTTGGCTGCCGGGTCACCGGGACCGTTGGAAAGGAAAATGCCGTCGGGGCTGTGGCTGAGAATGTCTTCCACTGACGTATTGGCGGGCACCACAATGACGCGGCAGCCGTAGCTCGCTAGCCGCCGCAAAATGTTGCGTTTGACCCCAAAGTCGAGCGCGACGACGGTAAACTGCTCCCCGTCGCGCGGGGTGCTGCTGCGAAACTCCCATAGGGCATCGGTCGGGGTTGACCATTCGTAGGGTTCAGCGGTGGTGACGCCTTTAACCAGGTTTAGCCCTGCCATGCTGGGGGCTTCTTGCACCCGCATCAGCAAATCGGCTGGGTCGAGAAATTCGGTTGAGATGCCGCCGTTCATGGCACCCAGCGACCGCAGTTTGCGCGTCAGGGCGCGGGTGTCTATGCCGTAGATGCCGGGGATCTGGTGCTGTTTGAGGTAGTCGGGCAGAGACTGGGTGGAACGCCAATTGCTGGGGCGGTGACAAATATTGCGGGCGATCGCCCCTTTAACATGGGGATGGGAAGATTCTTCATCTTCTAGGTTGACGCCTGTATTCCCCAATTCGGGATAGGTGAAGCTGACAATTTGCCCCGAGTAGCTGGGATCGGTGATCACTTCTTGATAGCCCGTCATCCCCGTATTGAACACTACTTCCCCAATGGCCGTACCGGGGGCACCAAACGACCAGCCCCGAAACGCTGTTCCGTCTGCTAAAACCAAAAGTGCGGGTTGGGCAGTCGCAAGCACCATCAAAACTCTCCCGAAGATGTGTATTGGGGCAATGTTGTAGCTTTGTTTAAGAGCGATTATCGCCCTTTTAGCCAGATAGCTCTTAGCGATAATATCTTAAGGCCGACCGGGAAACATAGTTTTAAAGTCCTCTATGGAGTTCACAATGTCAGGGATGTTTGGCAAATGCCCAAGAGTGATACTCCTATTTGGGGTTTTATCAGTGACCAGCACCGGCTGCGAGATGTCGTCGTTGGGGGAGAGCCGCTCTGATGGTGCCACCCCAGCCCTTAATCCTGCCTTAACCGCACAGCCGTTGCCCACTCAGGCACCTAGCCCTCCTGCCGCTGCTGCCGCTGCGACTAGTCGGGTCAATTCCTACCGAGATGCCGTCGCTCGCGCCGCCAGCGCTACGGCGCTCAGCCAAATTGCCCAATCCCAAGACGACTGGCGACTGGCGGCTAGCCGTTGGCAGCAAGCGATCGCGCTATTGGGGGCAGTGCCAGCCAGCGATCCCAACTACAAATCGGCTCAAGCGAAGTTGCCCGACTATCGCCGTCGCCTCAGCGCCGCGCAGCAGCAGGCCGCCCGCGCGGTGCCGCAGGGCAGCTCCACGGTCTTCACTCGCCCTGCGGTCCCGGCTAACTCCAGCGGCACCGCCTCCGCCTCGACGACGGCTAATCCCTCTGGATCACCAGCTGCGGCCAGCCAGCTTGCTCCCGGCAGCAGCTTCCGAGTGCCAATTGTGCGACGGGCAGGCGGTACTCCTGTGATTAACGTCACGTTTAACGGGGGGCAACAGTTTGACATGATTCTGGATACGGGAGCCAGCGGCACCTTGGTTACCCCAGCTATGGCCACAGCTCTCAACCTCACCCCAGCTGGGCAAACTCGCGTCAACACGGCCAACAGCCGCAATGTGACGCTCTCCCTAGGCTATGTCAATTCGATCCAAGTTGGAGGGGCGATCGCTCAAAATGTGCTGGTGGCCATCTCTGGCCCCGAACTCAGCATTGGGCTACTGGGGCAAGACTTTTTTGGCCACTATGACGTCACCATCCGCCAAAACGAAGTGGAACTGCGGGCACGATAACGGCGATCGCGCCTTGCCCCTGCCGCCTGATTGACTGACAAAACTCCGATCCCCCACTGCTGCGCAGAAGCAAGCTACACCCCTTTCTTGAATGCCCTTTGGGCTATACCCCTCTCCCAGAGCGGGAGAGGGCTTAAATCCTTCGGCATCCATGAAAAAGGTGAGGGCAAGTGGTAACGATACAACGCGGGTTTCTAGCTCTTTCACAAAAACTGTCCGGAG
>JAYUYI010000263.1:0-1757 GCA_043752545.1 Thermoleptolyngbya sp. | reverse complement strand
AATCAGCCCCAATCGCCCGCCAGGTGACTCTTTCCAGCATCAACGCATCTGTCATTTGCGTTAAACCCAGATCTCCAACCGGCGATGGAGCCGTACTGCCGCCAATAATTTTGGGCGCAATGAACGCCAGCACTTTTTGCACAGCCCCATCGGCGATCGCCTGCGCGGCTAGCTGCCCGCCACATTCCCACAGCACCGATAAAAAACCGCGATCGCCCAAAATTTCCATGGCAGCAGCGGGCGATAACTTGGGCAGTTCCAGCACTTCTACCCCATGCGATCGCAGCCGATCTTGCATCTTAGAGGCGGCTCCCGTCTGCGTCAGAATCAGCGTGGGCGCTACCGCTACATCCAGTAACTTGGCGTCCTCTGGCAGCTCCAGTTGGCGTGTCATCACCACCCGCAGCGGATTGTGCCCAACCCCGTGACTGGTTAGCAGTGGATTATCTCGCCGCACGGTGTTGCCTCCAACCACGATCGCATCGCAGCCTGCCCGCAGCTCATGCACGAGCTGCCGCGATGCTGGAGTTGTCACCCAGGCGCTATGACCCGTGGTTGCGGCAATTTTTCCGTCTAGGGTCATGGCATATTTGAGCATACCGAAGGGGCGCTGGTGCAAAATTTTGTAGACAAATGCTTCATTTAGCGCCTGACAGAGCGCCTCTTCGACGCCCACGGTGACCGCAATTCCGGCTGCCTGTAGACGCGCAATGCCGCTGCCTGCCACCTTGGGGTTGGGGTCTACCATCCCCACCACGACCCGCGCAATCCCAGCCTGAATTACCGCGTCAGCGCAGGGCGGCGTACGACCAAAATGGCTGCACGGTTCCAAATTTACATACAGCGTTGCCCTTGGCGATCGCGCTCCTGCCGCTTGCAAGGCAAACACTTCTGCATGGGGCTGTCCGGCCTGGGGATGGAACCCTTCCCCAATAATTTCGTGATTTTGCACAATTACAGACCCGACCATGGGGTTCGGTGCCGTCTGCCCTCTGGACGTCTGCGCCAACTCCACACAGCGCCGCATCATAGCTCGATCAAAGTCTGGGGCAATCGTTACGGTCATGCTCACACCTCACTGGGCAATGGTATTGTAGTGGCGCTGGGTGTGAATTGAGATCCAGCCATGGGGCAAGTTGTATTTAATCGCATTGCTGGTCAGATTTTGCAACACCTGGGTGAGTAAATCGCGATCGCCTGCACTGCACCGCACGACCGCATGAATCCGAGCGGCCAGTTCCTCTACAAAAAATGGCTTGGCGATATAGTCATCTGCCCCTAGGTTCAAACCGTCTAGCCGATCATCCAATTCGTTGCGTGCCGTCAACAGCAGCACCGGGGAGTTTTGACCCAATCGCCGCAGGTGTTTGAGAATCGCTAGCCCATCTTTACCGGGAAGCATAATGTCGAGCACGATGGCATCGTAGTCACAGGCGATCGCCCGCGTGTAGCCATCATCCCCATTGTCGCCATACTCTACGACAAATCCTTGCTCCTTTAAGCCAGCTTGAACAAAGTTGGCAATTTTAAATTCATCTTCTACCAGCAAGACATGCATATCACACTAGAGGTACCAGATTGCTAATAGTCAATTGTACGTCCGTAGATAGATGACTAACGCTTTTAGCCACCAGAAAACTCAGGCCAAGAAACTATCATTTGAATTTGGAGTTGATTGAACCAGACCTGACCTAATACCTTAGCTTGCTAAAATTACAAAACTGTAATTCAAATACCGGGTCAGTCGTCACCTAGGC
>JAYUYI010000262.1:0-1760 GCA_043752545.1 Thermoleptolyngbya sp. | reverse complement strand
TTGTTGTTGCGATAGGCAGAGCGGCAATTCACCGGGTTGTTATTCCAAGAACCGCCGCGTTTACCGGCCTGCCCCGTGTTTATCCTAGCGCTATGCTTCTGACTCGGATTCATATCCCACAGGAATCTTTAGAGAGAAGGGTTCTGGTGGGGGGTTAAATACTAATTGGTCAAATAGCCGCCGTCGCAGTCGATGGGTGTCGCCATGCAACAGGTGTGCTTCCCAGCTTTGGAGCCGCTGGATTAGGCCAGATAGTGGCAGTTCTCCGGCAGTGTAGTCGTGCTGCAATTGACGGCAGCGATCGCGTGAACGCCTCAGGTTGTCGTTCCGCACTCGAATCCGGTCTGGCAAGAGCCGAAATCCGACAAAGTTAACGCCCTGCCGGGTTTCAAACAGTTGGCTTTTGATCGGGTGGAGACGCAATCGTAGGCGAATTAGGTAGGCTTCGATTGCGAGGCGGGCATCTACCAAAAAGGGGCGATCGCTGGAAAACAGGGCAAAGTCATCGACATAACGCAAATACTGTTGGGCATGGATCTGTTCTTTGACAAAGTGGTCAAAGCCGCTCAGGTAGAGGTTAGCCAAGAACTGGCTGGTGAGGTTGCCAATGGGCAAGCCTTTACGCCGCTGGACTGGGGTGAGCAGCGTATCGTTGGGGAAGTATTCGACCTCTTCGCCCTGGTCGTTGCTGCCGTCAATGATGCGATCGCTCAACCAGAGGGTATCTGGGCACTTAATCTTGTGCCGTACCATGTCTTTGAGGATATCCAGGTCAATGCTTGGGAAATATTTACGGATGTCGCATTGCAGCACGTAGCGATTGCTGCGAGCGAAGCCTGTAAACCGAGCCAGGGCGCGGTGGGTGCCATAGCCTGTGCGATTGGCGTAGGTATCGTGGATAAACGTGCGATCGATCAGCGGAATGATGATGTTACAAAGGGCGTGATGGACGACGCGATCGCGGTACGGTGCTGCCGAAATCAGCCGCGACTTCGGATCGCGAATCACAAAAGTTTTATAGCCACCGGGGGTATAGGTTTGCAGCCGCAGTTCTGTTTGCAGCCGCAGCAGTTCACCCTCCAGATTGTAGTTAAATGCCAGTACGCTCGGTCGATAGCGCTTGCCCTGCTGCGCCTGCCTCGACGCTTGCAGTAGGTTTTCAAACGCTATGATCTGCGGCCACAGATCGCCATAGCGCTTCATACCAAGGTCGCAGCTTGCTGCTGTTGCTTAATCCAACCCCCTAGCTCCATGCCAATATCATTAATCTGCTGACCCACATATTCGTAGCGCCGGGTAGACAGAATTTGAAAGTCTAGTAACAGCCGGGTCTGATGTCGCAGAATCTCTAAGCGGATGTTGAGTGCTTTCAGTTGAGGCAGCTTTTCTTTGCTGTATCGAACCTGAATTAGCCCTTCGAGCAGGTCGTAAAGCCCTGCAATAATCCGATCCCCCAGGCCAAATTTATGGTCGCGCGGTAGCCGATTTAAAACTGGCACGTACCACTTAATCAGGTCGTAGATCTTCTGAATAATGGGCAGATCGCTCAAGATAGGTTCTCGTTCACAATAAGGCCAGTCTTACCTACCTCTCCACCCGCCATACCAGAACTACAGAATGTATTCGGGTTTGAGGTCGTATGTCTAGATGAGGGAAAAGGGTCAAAATCCCAAAAAAAATCGAGGCGCTGTGCGCCAAAAAGAGTAAGAGGGTAAAAGAGAAGAGGGTTACTGAAGAGTCCTGGGGGAACTACACACAAC
>JAYUYI010000261.1:0-1760 GCA_043752545.1 Thermoleptolyngbya sp. | reverse complement strand
GCCACCAAACCGTACTAGAAGACAGTAGCCGTTTGCACTATGAACCGTGGGAGCTAAAAGCGTTTGAACATATTGAATGCGAGTGGCCTCTGTTCTTCACCTACCTGTTTTTAGATGCGCTGTTTCGCGGCGATAAGGCACAATCGGAAGACTATCGCCAGCGGTTAGAAACCCTACTGGTTGAGCAAAACGGCATGCACCTGTTGCCCGAAGTGTATTATGTGCCAGAGGACGCCATTGACCCAGAGCGCAAGGAGCCTCGGAGCCAAAGCCGCCTGCCCAATGACAATGTGCCGTTGGTTTGGGCGCAGAGCCTATACCTACTAGGACGGCTGCTGCAGGAGCAGTTAATTGCGCCGGGAGACATTGATCCGCTGGGGCAGCATTTGCGCCTCGGCAATCATCCCAAACCGTCGGTGCAAATTGCCCTGATGGCCGAAGATGAAAGCCTGCAAACAGAACTAGCCGCCTTTGGGATTGCGACGCAAACGCGCCAGCAGGTCGATCCAATTCAGGTTTGGCATTCGGGGCAGCTATCGGCAGTGCTGACCCAAATTGGGCGCAACGATAAGCTGGGCTTGAGTGGCCGTCCGGTGCGGCGTCTGCGTAGCCTTACCACCTCTCGGGTGTTCAAAATTCGGGGTGAAACGCTAGTATTTCTGCCGTCGTTTTTAGATCAGCAAAAGTTTTATTTAACCCTGGATTACCACTTCCTGGTGGCGCAAATTCGGGGCGAAGTGGCCTACATTCAAAACCATTGGCATCAGCTAGGTCGCCCCACCATGACACTGCTGCTGACCCATGATATGTTGCGGGATCAAGCTCCCCTGCTGGAGTTATTTGCAGAATTGCAGGATGGGCAATGCGGCAGTGTTCCGGTCAAGCTGGGGCGGCTGCAAGAGCTAATTCGCACCGCTGGCGTCGAACGGTTTGACTTTATTCACGAGATCGATTTGACCGAGTCGTTTGTCCAGGATGCATCGCCCCAACGCTTTTATCTGAAGTGTGGCGATCGCCACGCCGTATTAGACAGCGCTCAGGAATTTATGCTGGAGTGCGAGAGCGATCTGTTGACCTTGGTGGATGACCTGCGCCGCTCAACGAACCTGTACGAGCAAATTGAGCTGCTGGAGGCGCTGAATCGACTAGAAGGGCTAGAGTTTGATACAGAGCTAGGGAACCCTGGACAGCCCGTTACAGTGGCAGATCTATTAGACGAAGTTTACACGCAGGCGAGCCACTTGCGGCTGTGGGCGGTGATTCGGCGGGCGGCGGGCTTGCTCGACAAGGTAGACGTGGGCCTCTCAGACGCGGTAACCGACATTTTGGTGCGGCAAAAGCAAATTGCGGTCGGCAAAGCCTACAGCGAAGAATCGCTGATTACCCGCCCGATGTCCACTGTCGAAATTATGGACAAGATCCGGGAATTTGTGCGGCAAGATATTCGCGATCGCCCTCTAACTCAAGAAGTCCTGGTCTATCTCAGCATTTTGATCAAAACCGACCCGCATTTGTTCAAAGGCTTCTTGACCCTGCGAGTGGGGCACCTGATTTTGCTGATTACCAGCGAACTGGCGCAGGAATTGGGGATCACTCAAGACGAAGCCTACGACCACCTGATGCAGCTCAGCCCGTTTGAAGTGAAAAACCGCCTCAGCCAGGTATTGCAGGGCTACGAAGACTCCAACAAAACCCTGTTTCAGCAAGAAGCACTACAGGTGCGGCAACGCCAAGACATTGAGTGGAGCGTGGCGACGTGG
>JAYUYI010000260.1:0-1761 GCA_043752545.1 Thermoleptolyngbya sp. | reverse complement strand
TACGGCCAACAGACTGCCTCAAGACCATCAGCGCCATTTAATTAACCACTACTGTCCGTCGGTTTGTCGGGCAGGATTGTGGCGATCGCAGCTACTGTAGGGGATTTACTGTAGCGCGTCTGCTGTAGCGGGTCTGGCGTCCCTACTTTTACCTGTACATAAGCGATGTGCAACTTTCCCGAACTGCCCACTCTACGAGAAGCAAGCTACACCCCTTTCTTGAATGCCCTTTGGGCTATACCCCTCTCCCAGAGCGGGAGAGGGGCTAAAGCCAGATCTGTTCCCCTTCTCCCCCAGTGGGAGAAGGGGTTAGGGGATGAGGGGAAATCTTTAGTTGCACACGGCGTGTACATAGAAATAACCGTTCTGTAGAGCCTGTTGTTCTCTGTGAGATACCCAACACTAGAGGGTGGAGTCTTTCGCTTGCTAGATGTTCATCAACCAGTTAAACGCGTTATATGAGGACTTCAGGCGTGAAACCCCAAAACCACGAGCAATCGCAGATTGCCAGAGAATTTGCTTTGGCTCAAGCCTCCATGCAGCAAGCTATCTACTTTATTGGACTCGGAGCCAACGACAAAGCCGCCGCTTATTTTCAGTTTGCCGCTCAGCGCCTACAAGGGCTAGTAGAACAGTTAACTGTGCAGAGTGAATAGGTCAGCAGTCAGCAGCAACCGAATGAAATATAGCAGGGTGGAAGGCTGATTTAAGTCTTCCACCCTGCTATTGTCATAAAAACTCCCTACCCGCACCCATGGAAGGCTTCATCGTCTCGCTGATTATTTTCACCGCCATCTTTGCCATTTTTGGCTTGGGGCTAAATCTGCAATGGGGCTTCACGGGGTTAATTAACTTTGGCCATGTGGCATTTATGACCGTCGGTGCGTACACCACCGTGCTGCTAAGTTTACGCGGAGTGCCGCTGCTGCTGGCTACTGTGGCAGGAGCTTTGGCAGCGGCGGCATTGGGGCTGTTGATTGGTCTGTCTACCCTGCGCTTGCGCGAAGATTATCTGGCGATCGTCACCATTGGCGTGTCAGAACTGATCCGGCTGGTGGCCGAAAATGAAGACTGGCTGACGCAGGGCACCTTTGGACTGCAAGGCTTTCCCCTACCGCTGGCAACTTGGACGCCCAATCTGCTGGCGCGTATGGGCATGGTGGTGTTACTCACGGCTGTGGTCGGACTCGCCTACTGGCAACTGGGTCTGTGGCTGCGTCAACGGTTCAAACAAATTCCGCTGCCGACCTTAGTGCAAGGGGCGATCGCGGCCTTGGGATATGGGCTGTCGCTGGTGCTGCTGTTGGTGGGAGTTGGAGTGTTGTCTAGTGCGCTCAAGCAATCGGCGTCGATTTCCAGCGGGGCATTGGGCGCACTGTTGCTGTTGGCATTAATCGGCATTATTTGGCTCTATCGATGGCTGGGACACTACGGCGCGGCGCGGATTGTGGGTTGGTCGAGCTGTTTGGGTGTGGTGGGGGCGCTGAGTGCGGCGGTGCTGGGGGTGGGGGTGTATGGGTATGCCGCATCAGCCGTCTATCACTATGATCGCAACCCTAGCAAAACGGGGCTGATGCTGATCTCGGTGCTGGTGTTGGCCATCAGCTTTTGGGCGCTAGAGGTGCTGGTGCGATCGCCGTGGGGTCGGGTTTTGAAGGCGATCCGTGAAGACGAAACCGTGGCCAAAGCGCTCGGGAAAAATGTCTTTAGCTACAAGCTGCAATCGCTGATGATCGGCGGGTTTTTAGCAGGCGTGGCGGG
>JAYUYI010000259.1:0-11066 GCA_043752545.1 Thermoleptolyngbya sp. | reverse complement strand
ACGAATCGCGGTCTAGCCCTAAGGTGAGTTGGGTCAGGTCATTCGAGCCAATCGAGAAGCCGTCAAAGACTTGGCTAAATTCATCGGCCAAAATCACATTGCTAGGGACTTCGCACATTACATAGACCTGCAAGCCATCGTCGCCGCGCACCAGCCCGTGTTTTGCCATTTCTGCCAGCACTTTGCGCCCTTCGGCAGGGGTGCGGCAGAAGGGGATCATAGGAATGATGTTGGTTAAGCCCATTTCTGTGCGGACGCGGCGAACCGCTTCACATTCCAGGGCAAAGGCGTCGCGGTACAGCGGGTCGTAGTAGCGAGACGCGCCGCGCCAGCCGATCATCGGGTTTTCTTCAACCGGCTCAAAGGCTCTGCCTCCCAACAGGTTGGCGTACTCGTTGCTCTTAAAGTCCGACATCCGGACAATCACGGGCTTGGGGTAGAAGGCGGCAGCCAGAGTGCCAACGCCCTGAGCCAGGGTATCGACAAAGTAGTCGGGTTTGTGGGCATAGAGATGGGTGAGACGGGCGATCGCCTCCTTCTCTTCTCCTGCTGGTAACTGATCAAAATGCAATAGCGCCAGCGGATGCACCTTAATCTGGTTGGCAATAATAAACTCAAATCGGGCTAACCCGACCCCATCGCAGGGCAGCGACGAGAGCCGGAAAGCTTCTTGGGGGTTGCCCACATTAATCAGGAGCTGCGTCCGGGTGCGGGGTAGATGGTCGAGCGGGGTCTCTTCTATCTCAAAGGGCAGTAGACCATCATAAATTCGGCCTTCTTCGCCCTGGGCGCAAGACACTGTGACCGCTTGCCCGGTCGTCAATACCTGGGTGGCAGTGCCGCAGCCCACGATCGCCGGAATACCCAGTTCACGGGCAATGATGGCCGCGTGGCAGGTGCGGCCCCCCTGGTCGGTGACAATGGCGCTGGCTCGCTTCATAATCGGCTCCCAGTCGGGATCGGTGCGAGTAGTCACCAGCACCTCTCCGGGCTGAAATTCGGCAATTTCATGCGCATCTAAAATCACCCGCACCGGCCCTTGGCCAATCATTTCACCCACTGCCCGCCCGGTAATCAGCGGCGCGTGGTGGCTCATAGAGGTGGCATCTTGCCCATTATCTGCCATTTCTCCGGGCAGACGATAGCGACGCATTACCGTTTGGGCTTTCTGAGACTGCACGGTTTCGGGACGCGCCTGCACGATAAACAGGTCGTGAGTGATGCCATCTTTGGCCCACTCCATATCCATGGGCGTAGCCGTTCCCCGCACCTGGGAGTAGTGGTTTTCGATGATGCAAGCCCAGTTGGCCAGTTGCAGCACTTCGTCATCGCTGAGGGCAAATTGGGTTTGTTCAGCCGGGGAGACGGGCACAATTTGGGTTTGATTTGAACCCTGGGTGTCGTAGACCATCTTGGTTTCTTTGCTGCCCAGCCGCTTGGCCAAAATCGGGCGAAATCCCTGCTGAAGCGTGGGTTTGAACACCAGATATTCGTCTGGGTTGACGGCACCCTGGACGACTGTTTCCCCTAATCCGTAGGCGGCGGTAATCAGAGCAGCATCTTTAAATCCCGTCTCGGTATCAATCGAAAACATGACGCCCGAGGTGGCCAGATCGGAGCGCACCATTTTTTGCACCCCTACCGATAGGGCGATCGCCAAATGGTCGAACTCTTTGGTGACGCGGTAGGAAATGGCGCGATCGGTAAACAGCGACGCAAAACAGTGGTGGCAGGCGTCCAACACTGCGTCTAACCCGTGGACGTTGAGATAGGTTTCTTGCTGTCCGGCAAAGCTGGCATCGGGCAAGTCTTCGGCGGTGGCGCTAGAGCGAACGGCCACATCGGTATCATCGCCATAGCGGGCGCAGAGCTGTCGGTAGGCTGTGGCGATCGCCACCTGCAACTCTGCGGGAAAGGGCGTGTTAAGAATTAGCGATCGCGCTTCGTGACCATGCGCCTGCAAATTCTCCATGTTTTCTACGTCCAAACTGCTGAAGATCTGGCGCAGTTTTTCCTCCAATCCAGCCGCCTGCACAAAATGGCGATAGGCATACGCCGTCGTCGCAAACCCAGTCGGTACCTTAACGCCCTGAGACGTGAGCTGACGAATCATCTCACCCAGCGAGGCATTTTTACCTCCCACTAGGCCAATATCGTGAATTCCGACATCCTCAAACCACAGCACGAATGCTCGATCCCTGGCCACCTGAGCACTCCTTTCGGATACCTGAACCATGGGTTAACCTCCTTCAGTGGAACCGAGTGCGCGTCAATACTGCACCCATTTCCATGCTAATCAGTTCGCCAGGAACCTTCTGAAGCATCATCATGCATCCGGATTACCCAATCAGGGCTTGATCCGCAGCCCATCAGGATCCCAGCCTCTAATCAAACGGTATATTTGGTTACATCTCTTGATATCTCTCTAAGAATTGAGAAATAAGTTCATCGTTTTAGCCAGTGCAGCGAGAAATCGTTCCTGATTCATTGCCTCTGCTACTACAAGTAGCTCTCAGGTATCGCTAGAATCAAAACGATCTTGGCTGGGTTTGCCTATGCTTTCCGTGTTCTATTCCGATGTGTTTTTGGAGCACGATACTGGCTCCTACCATCCCGAAAATGCGGGACGGCTGCGGGCGATCGCCGCCGCTCTCAACTCGGCTCCGTGGGCTGGTCAGTTGGCATGGCGATCGCCGACTCCCACCGACGTCCATCCAAATCGGTTAATGGCCGCTCTGCACGCCGTCCATCCTGAAAAATATGTGGAGGCAGTAAAATACGTAGCCGATCACGGCGGTGGCCATGTTGACCCCGATACCGTGATTTCACCGCGCAGCTACGCAGCAGCCACTCTGGCAGTAAACGCCTGGATCGATGGAGTAGACAGCGTGGTGCAAACAAATGATCCCGCCTTTGTGCTGGCGCGCCCGCCCGGTCACCATGCCATGCCCAAACTAGGGATGGGATTCTGCATTTTTTCGAATGCGGCGATCGCCGCTCACTACGCCCTCACCCAACCCGGCATTCAGCGCGTCGGCATTTTGGATTGGGATGTGCACCACGGCAACGGCACCCAGGCGATTGTCGAGCACAACCCTCAGATTGCCTTCTGCTCGCTGCATGAGTCGCCCCAATATCCCGGCACCGGAGCCGCCTTAGAACACGGAGATTACGACAATGTCCTCAATTTCCCGATGGCGGCAGGCAGTACCCTGGCCGACTATCAGCCGCTGTTTGAGCAAAAAATTGTTCCGTTCTTCCAGGCTTTCAAACCCGATCTACTGATTATTAGCGCCGGATATGACGCCACCCAGGCCGATCCGCTGGCCAGCATTTGTCTTCAGCCCAGTGATTATGGGATCTTTGCGGGCTACTGCTTACAAATTTGCGATCGCCTCCTGTTTGGTCTCGAAGGTGGCTACGATCACGATGCCTTGGCGCAATCGGTAGTGGCGACAATAGGGAGGTGTTTGGCAGGATGAGGGATAAATAGGAAATGCGTGGGGAGTGCAATAGCTTTGTAAAATAGCAAGAGCCGACTGTGGATGTCTGCTGTTTGAACAGCAATCTTGTAGAACTTGGACTTTAAGATCAATGCAGAAATTGCGCGACGGGTTTAATGTGGTGCTGATGTTTGTACTGATTGCCTTTATTGCCAACAGTCTCTTCCGCATTGCAATGCATTTTTTTGCAGCAGCGCCTCTCGGCTAAAGAGGGAGCGGTGCACCCTGAATGTGAATGTGGATGGATAACACGCAATTTTTCTTTAGTAATTTCGTTTCCCTTTGACCTATGGCTGACGCATTTTCTCTTGATGTAAGCGATCGCATTTGTAAGCACATGAACGATGACCACGCCGAGGCCGTGTTGCTCTATGCCAAAGCGTTTGGTGGGGTGACGGAGGCGATCGCGGCTCAAATGCTCAAAATTGATGCCGACGGTATGGATTTACAAATTCACCAGGAGGCTGCTACTGCCCCAGTCCGAATTACATTCGACCACACGCTGCAAGACTCTGAAGACGCGCATCAAACGCTAATTGCAATGGTGAAGCAGGCACGGGCTAAATCAGCGGTCTAACGAAACAGCGTAGGGGAAAATCTATCAGATTTCCTCCTACGCTTTTTAGTTTGAGACATTTTTGACCAGACGTAGGGTTTGCCAATGCCAAACCCCTACCTGACAATTTCATCTGTTAAATTTACGTTCCCTAACGCGACGTGCAACTTTACCGTTGAAACCCTTGATTTCCCGTGGGGTGGGCATCTCGCCTGCCTAGGCTGGACGGGCGAGACGCTCATCTCACAAGATTTTAGATCAAGTTGCACATCGCGTTTCCCTAGTAGGTTTCAACGTGCCAGCGTTCTTTAATCGATCGCTGGTAATCTTTCCAGGTTACGTCTTCTTTAGAAGCAGCAGAGGTCATGGCCGCGTCAATTCCATCTTCCATGCCCTTTAGACCACAAATATATGTTTGAGTCTTCTCCTGCTTCACCAGGTTCCAGAGTTCATCGGCATGCTCAACCACTCGATGCTGAATATACATCCTGCCGCCTTCGCTGTTCTGCTGCTCACGGCTAATGGCATAGGTGACGCGGAAATGATCCGGATACTGCGCTTGCAGGTCTTCTAGCTCTTGCTTATACAAAATGTTGGGCGTTGTCGGAATCCCAAAGATTAACCAAGCAAAACCCTTGAACTGGTAATCAGAGTTAGCTGCCTTCTCCGCATCTTTGAACATGCGCCAGAGGTACGCCCGGAATGGAGCAATGCCCGTTCCCGTCGCCATCATAATGATATTGGCTTCTGGATCGGCGGGCAGCAGCATTTCTTTACCAACCGGCCCTGTGATCTTGACGTCATCTCCGGTCTGGAGTTGAGTTAAGAAAGTCGAGCAGACACCAAAAATGGTTTCGCCGCTTTCAGGATGTTTGTACTCTAATTGCCGGACGCACAGCGAAACCGTCTTATCATCCACATCATCCCCATGGCGGGTAGAGGCGATGGAGTAAAGGCGAAGCTTGTGAGGTTTGCCTTTGCTATCAATTCCGTCTGGAATGATCCCAATGCTTTGCCCTTCAAAATATCGCAAATCTCCACCTGACAGATCAAACTTCAGGTGACGTACGGTGCCAATTCCACCCGCTTGAACCAACTCTTCGTTAGACAAACATTTGCCAACATAAGGGGCAGTGGGGCGATAAATATTAACCGGAACGTCTGACTTTTCCTTCGATTTTGCTTGGGTCATGGCTTTTTTCTCTGCTGCCTGAGTCGTTAGCTTAGGCTCTTCATTCACCGGATTGGCTTCAGCAGTCGAGGATACTTTACCGTTCGCTACACCGTTCGCGTCGTCACCAGCGGCCATTGGGCGAATGCTCACGATTCGCCCTCCCATCCGGGTAATGCGCTGCATCTCCTGATTCATCCGCGAATAGGGCACCGTAATCAACACGGTGCCACTGCGACGAATCGGATAGTCCATTTTGTCAGTTTCCTGATTTTGGCGCAGACCTTCAACCTCATAGAGAAAGAGGCGATTTCCGGATTGTGAATTAGCAGCTCCGCCCGCTGCACTTGGATTGTACATTGCTAATCAATACTCTCTAAACCCGACTGAACGTGTAAAACCCGCGAAGCTATCTCAGGAAGCTGGCTCACTGCGGACAACAGTGCCCCCGTGGGCACGATTCCAAGCAGCTATGAGAATAGATCCTAAGGTATGCTTGTCAAACGCTGACTCAGACATCCCTCCAATCAACCATCTAAAGAGTTAAATCGAAGGGTTGAGCTGGCTTGCTAATAGCGTAGCATTGCAGAGTATGACTCACTCACTGAAGCCGCAGACGGGAAAATCGGAGCCTGATTCTGCTCTTACTATACTTTTCCTCTGAGATCTAGACTGTTAGGGCTGAATCAACTTCACACCATTTTTATATTCACAGGGTGCGCACTTCCCCTTAGCATAGACATAGTAGGTTGGAGTAACTCAGTCGGTAACTGTAAGTACCCTTTCATGAAAGGGTCTTGTTTTTACCAGGTCTTTTGCTTACAAATTCAAGTTAGGCGCTTGAATACGGTCAAGCTAAGGAGGATTGAACCCAGCGCAGGGCAACGCGTCTTGGGTCTTCTACTCTCCTTAAAGGCAGCTACTCTACCCTCTGTCTAATACCCCTGACGGACGTTAAATCTGATACCCCCCCCAGACCTTAACCCTGACGGTTCAGTAACGTTTTTGGACAGCATCTTCGATGTCAGGTTGTCTTGTAGGTAAAGTATCCTCTCTGCTACTATTTTGGGTAGCAAGTAGTATTAAATACCTAGCTTAGGCTTAAGTTTCGAAGATCTTCTGACTGAATGCCTGTACTGCTTTGGCTACCCTGCTTGACATCGTAATGTCTTGCCTATACGTGGCGCTAATTTTACTGCCAGAGATTGATGCCAGAAACTGATGCCAGAAACTGATAACTATGAGCTGACCTAGCGGGGTTAGGATGTGCTCTAAGCGGTTAACGATGCTGGCTATGGTAAAGCGTTAGGCTTTGCCGTTTCGTAAAGAATCGCCCCTAGCGTGAAAGTTTTTTGACTTTTCATCGTTTAATTTTTCACTAGCGCCGTTTCATTTTTATTTTGATTAGAGGAAACCTATGATCAGTCAGCCAGACCGTGTAGTTTTAATCGGCGTTGCCGGAGATTCGGGATGCGGTAAGTCAACTTTCTTGCGTCGCCTAGCAGATCTATTTGGCGAAGAAATGATCACCGTTATTTGCCTGGATGACTATCACAGTCTGGATCGCAAGCAGCGCAAAGAAGTTGGGGTGACGGCGCTTAATCCAAAAGCCAACAATTTTGATTTGATGTATGAACAAATCAAAGCACTCAAAGAAGGCAAGTCGATTCAAAAGCCGATTTACAACCACGAGACAGGGATGCTAGACCCTGCCGAAACGGTTAACCCTAATCGCATTATTGTGATTGAAGGGCTGCATCCCATGCATGATGAGCGGGTGCGATCGCTGCTCGACTTCAGCGTCTACCTCGATATTGACGATGAGGTCAAGATTGCCTGGAAAATTCAGCGTGATATGGCAGAACGGGGTCACACTTACGAAGACGTTCTAGCTGCCATCAACTCTCGCCGCCCTGACTTTGAAGCCTACATTGACCCGCAGAAACAGCACGCCGATGTGGTGATTCAAATTTTACCGACTCGCCTAATTCCCAACGACACCGAGCGCAAGGTGTTGCGAGTGCGGTTGGTGCAGAAAGATGACGTCAAGAGCTTTGAACCCGCCTACCTGTTTGACGAAGGCTCTACAATTGACTGGATTCCTTGCGGTCGCAAGCTGACCTGCTCCTATCCCGGTATTCGGATGTCCTACGGTCCCGATACCTACTATGGCAACGCAGTATCCATGCTAGAGGTGGATGGCCAGTTCGATCGCCTAGATGAGGTGATTTACATCGAAAGCCACCTCAGCAACCTTTCGACTAAGTACTATGGAGAGCTAACCGAGCTATTGCTGAAGCACAGAGAATATCCTGGTTCTAGCAACGGTAGCGGTCTGTTCCAAGTGTTAGTGGGTCTAAAGATGCGTGCAGCCTACGAGCGCTTGACGTCGCCTGATGCATTTTTAGCGGCGAAAGCAGGCGTCAATTAAAACCGTTAAATCCTTTGAATCCTGCACTGCCCACAGCGCATAGGTACAGGAGTCAAAGGGTCTAGGTTGGTTGGCTGACAAATCTTTTACCCCTCATCCCTTCTCCCCTTCTCCCACAAGGGGAGAAGGGGAGCTAGAAGTAAAGTCTTGGCTCAAAGCCCCTCTCCCGCTCTGGGAGCGGGGTTGGGGTGAGGGGGATCGGAGTTTTATCAGTCAATCAGGGGTCTAGGTTGGAACTGTGCCAAAATGGATTAACAAAATAGACTGAGCTGTTCCCAGGCACTGCTTGGGAACTTGCTTTTGGGGGGTAGGAGTGAGGCGATGGCGTTGACGAAGACACTAGGACAATGACACTAGCAGAACAACTGTGGCAGCAAAACCTGGATTTGGCGATCGCCTCACTTCACAGCCCGTTTGTGCAGGGCATCGGCGACGGCAGCCTTCCATCTGATAAGTTTGCCTACTACGTCGGGCAGGACGCATTTTTTTTAGAAGCATTTGCCCGTGCCTACAGTATTGCGGCTGCCAAGGCTCCCGACTGGCAAGGATTTGGCGTATTCTATCAGCTAGCAGGCGGGGTGTTGCAGGAGTTAAACTTACACCAAAGCTATGCGGCTCAGTGGGGGATAGATTGGCGCTCAGTTGAACCTGGAACCGCTACTCGCCACTATACAGATTTTTTGTTGGCCACCGCTTGGAGCCACGAGGTTGGCGTCACAGCAGTAGCGATGTTGCCCTGTATGCGGCTCTACGCGTTTTTAGGCCACCAGCTAGCGCTCAACGGTATTCCTCCTACTCATGCCTATACCGATTGGATTACCACCTACAGCAGCGCCGAGTTTGAGCCGCTCACCGTTCAACTAGCGACCCTCGCGAACCAGTACGCTACCCTCAACCCCTTGGTGACCGCAACCTACCGCTATGCGATGCAGTGCGAACTAGATTTTTTTCAGGCGGCTTGGGATGGGGTGTAAGCTAAACTGCACAGCATGTAGCGAATCTGCCACACATAGAAATCAAGTATAGAAATCAAGCATAGAAATCAAGGTGTAATCAATTGGTGTAAAGATGGCCGACGCAAAAACAGATCCTAAAAAACAAGACCAGCAACATCCCCAGTGGCGGAGCGATCGCCAAACCATCAACCAGTTGCTTGAAAATGAACCCACGGACTTCAACCTGTGTGAGTTAGCCCGGATGAGAATCCGCTATGACGGGTTTCCGGGGGCCAGAGATATTCAGGCCGATATCGCCAAGGCCATGGGTCGCTGGCAGCTGACAGAAGCCGAGCTGTACGCCCGGACGCAGCAAATCCACCAACAGGCGCAAGTTTACAAAGGACGGGGCAGTCAGCGCGAAGACTGGAGCTAGCGCGGTAAGTCAATCTTCGAGCGTCACGCGGATGCAGGCTTAGGCACAATTACCTTCAACCCTTTGGGAATGCACTCGACCTCAATCGGTGTAGTGCCGACGATTTCACCATCCACAACTACCTTTTGCGGTGGCGTTGTGCTGAGTTTGAGCCGACTGGTGCGGCCATGCACCACATGGGGGGTGTCTACATTGGTGCCGGTGAGCGCCGCTCCGAACATGCGGAGCATCGTAGCAATGCCCTGGAGTTTGGTTTCGGCAGAGGTAATGGTGACATCCAGCAGCCCATCGTCAAAGACCACCCGGCCTGCGCCTTGCGCCAGCACAGAGGTGGGCGGGGCAGCGTTGGCAATGGTGATGGCATAGGCTTGAAATTGATAGGTTTCGCCTTCGGCTTCTAGTTCAGTGTCAAACAACAGGTGCTGATCGCTAGCTTGCCAGCCCGCCATCAAATAGGCCAACACGCCCCACTGGTTTTTGAGGTCGCGGTTGGCCAGCTCAACTGTGACCGCTTCATAGCCCACTCCCGCTAGCAAAATCATCGGAGCGCCATTACAGCGCGCCACATCCACTAGGCGGGTATGGTGATCAATAATCGTTTGACAGGCATTGCGAATCGGCAACAGGCTCTGTAAACCCAAGGCGGCAGCAAAGGCGTTGGCCGTGCCTCGAGGAATAATCCCTAGAGGAATATCGGTGCCAATCAGAGCACCCGCCACGGCAGACAGGGTACCATCGCCACCCGAGGCAATGACCAAGTCAGCATGGTTGGCGATCGCCGCTTGCACTAGCGTCTCTGGCTCTACGTCTGGCAGCGTGTGATAAATGTGAAGGTGGACGTGGGGATCGAGCAACTGTCGAATCAGCGCTAGGTCTTGGTCGGGATTGGTATTACCAGCCACCGGGTTAAAGATGAGGTGAGCCGATGGCACCAGGGCAAATTGAGCGGCGATCGCCTCTGCCGTGGCCAGGTTAGTGGCCAACGCCACATTATGCACATTACACAGGCGGAGCAGCACCTGAATGTCCGGCTCATGGGGCTGGGCGTAGAGCGGATCGACTAAAAAAATTACAGCCCGCACCCTGCCCAGTGCCACCTCAGCCGCAATTTGCGCATTGCCGCCCATGGATCCCGACAGCATCGCCTCCACCGGTAGCCCCGTGGCCGCTTGAATCCGCTGGCCGGTTGTGCCGGTGGCAATTAGTCGGTAACGTTTGAGCAACGGCTCGTGGCGACGGGCAAACGCCACCATGTCATCTTTTTTGGAATCGTGGGCAATCAGGGCGAGGGTGGCATGCATGGAATAACGCAAATAATGAACGGGGCAGGCGGATGGATTGAGACCATCAGGGCGGATTTAGGAATCGGGCTTAAATGAGTTTTGAGTTTTGAGTTTTGAGTTGGGCGATCAAACTTAAAACTAGGAGCTTATAGCGCTTATCAGCCCGATACAGTACAGTTTACATAATCTTGCGCGTTTAGTTTGTCACCTCTATGAAACCCTATTCCCTAGACTTGCGTCAGAAGGTTGTCGAGACGTATGAGGCAGGTGGTGTTTCACAACGTCAGCTGGCTGAGAACTTTCGAGTGACCGCTAGTTTTGTCCAAGACTTACTGAAACAAAAGCGTGAATTGGGAACGATTGCGCCCAAAGTCCGGACTCAGCAGCCGCCCACTAAGCTGAATGCTGAACAACTCGATGTCCTCAGGCAACTGGTCGAAGCACAACCCGATGCCACCCTAGCAGAGTATCAAGAAGGGCTTCAGCAGAAAACGGGGGTGTTAATTGGCATTGCTACCGCTAATCGGATGATTCGGCTCAAACTCACCGTTAAAAAAAAGCCTCTATCCGACCAAAAAAGGAACTGACGCGGTTCAACTTGCCCGGTTTGAGTATTGGCAACTCCTAAACGGAATTCCCCCAGAGAATCTCATTTTCTTGGATGAATCAGGAGTTAATTTGTCGTTTATCCGAAGATGTGCGCGTTCACTTCGAGGGACGCGAGCTGATGGTAAACGTCCTAACCGCAGAG
>JAYUYI010000258.1:0-1765 GCA_043752545.1 Thermoleptolyngbya sp. | reverse complement strand
TGCCTGCCGGAGAGCGCTACAAAACGGCAGCATCTCTGCAAAAAATCTATGATGCCGCCCTAGCCCAGCGGCTGGAGCGGTCTTCGACAATCGTTGCGCTGGGGGGCGGCGTGATTGGCGACATGGCCGGGTTCGCGGCGGCCACCTGGATGCGGGGGATTGCCTTTGTGCAGGTGCCCACGTCGCTATTAGCCATGGTAGACGCGTCAATTGGCGGCAAAACGGGCATCAACCACCCCCACGGCAAGAACCTGATTGGCGCATTCCATCAGCCTCGACTGGTGCTGATTGACCCCGAGGTGTTGCAAACCCTGCCTGCCCGGGAATTTCGCGCCGGGATGGCAGAAGTGATCAAGTACGGCATTATTTGGGATGTCGAGCTGTTTGAGCAACTGGAGTCGGCGACGCAGCTCGATCAGCGGCGGCACCTTAGCCCAGAATTGCTCCAGCTAATTTTGACCCGCTCGTGTCAGGCCAAGGCGCATGTGGTGAGCAAAGATGAAAAAGAGGCCGGACTCCGCGCCATCTTGAACTATGGGCACACGATTGGCCACGCGGTGGAAAGCCTGACGGGCTACCGGGTGGTCAACCACGGGGAAGCTGTCGCGATTGGGATGGTGGCAGCTGGGGCGATCGCCGTCCAGTTGGGGCTGTGGACACAGGTAGAATGCGATCGCCAAACTGCGCTGATCCAAAAAGCCGGCTTGCCGACCCGGTTGCCGCCTAAGTTGGATCTCGATGCCATGCTCGACGCCCTCCAAACCGACAAAAAAGTCAGCGCCGGACAGGTGCGGTTTGTGCTGCCCACTCAAATTGGAGCCGCACTTGTGAGCGAGCAAGCCACCGCTGCGGTGATCCACCCTGTGCTCCAAGCCTTGCAGTAGCGGCACTGTTGCGGTTAGCCTACCTAGTCTACCTGGAGCTGCAACGGTAACTCCAGCGTAAAACAGGTGTGCTCGGGGTGGCTCTCTAAATAAATCCGGCCCTGAAGCTGCTCGACTAATTTTTTTACTAGCGCCAGCCCCAACCCGATGCCGCCATGCTGCCACGGATCATGATTGGGAATCCGATAAAACTTGTCGAAGATGCGATCGCCCTCCATCGGTGAAATTACTACACCGGTGTTGACAATGCGGATTTGGACGACACCAGGTAGAGCCGGAGCCGATAGCAACAGCCCGGAAACGTCTGGTTGACGCGGCATTGTTCCGGCTCCAGCCCGGTTGTGGTCGTCTTTTCTACCATCCAGCATAGGGCTTGCTGCGGTTGGTGGACGCGTTACAGCTACATGGATCTGTTCTCCGGCTGGAGTATATTTGCAGGCATTGGTCAGCAGCTCTGCCACAATCCGCTGTAGTTTAGACACATCGGTGACCAATTTGGGTATCTCAGCTGGCACAGATACCTCTAGCTGCTGCTGCTGGCTATGGGCCCGCTCTTCAAAGGGATGCACCATAGACCATAGCCAGCTTGCCAAATCAATCGCCGACATTGTCATCCCTTCGGCTCCCACATTGAGCCGAGATAAATCGAGCAAATCGTTAATTAGGCTAATCTCACGCTGAGACTCGTCGCGCAAAATTTTGAAATAGCGAGACACTCGGCTTTCTGCCACCGCCAGCGTGCCCGACTGGGTTAAGCAGATTTCTAGCATCTGAATCGCCATTTTGATGTTGGCCATGGGCGTGCGCAGCTCGTGCGACACCGTACTCAAAAAGTCGTCTTTGAGCTGATTCAGTTTCTCTAGCTCCTCAATTTGTGCCTG
>JAYUYI010000257.1:0-4718 GCA_043752545.1 Thermoleptolyngbya sp. | reverse complement strand
TCACCTGCTGGATTGCCCTGAATGACATCACCCCAGACATGGGGACGCTGGAGGTGGTGCCCGGTTCCCATCGCTGGAACTGCACTGACACCTTTAAGTTTGTCCATGCGCCCGACTATGACTACCGCCAGCCGCTGTGGGAGGCCGCACAACAGGCTGGGGTGGCACCCGCCCAGGTAGACGTGGAGGCGATCGCCCTACCCGCAGGCGGCTGTGTTTTTCTGCATGGCGACCTGTGGCACGGCTCGGGGCGCAACCGCACCGAGCAAACCCGCCGCAGTATTGCCATCAGCACAGTGCCGCAAGAGGCGCGCTTTCAGCCCCCCAACGTGGGAGTCGGCTACATCTTTAGCCGTTATCGTCGGCTAGGAGACGACGCGATGGACGAAAGCTTTTTCCCGATTCTGTGGACGCCCGATGGCTACCGGTCTGCAATGGCGATCGCCTACTGCCAAGATATTCTCCATCTTGACTAAAAAACAAGAAGTTCAGGATAAACAGTCTGCTTAGTCAGGCTACGATAACCATTAGGGTGCAGATCATCAGTGCAGATATCAAATGCAGCGCTGTATTTGTTCAACTCTAGATCTCGGCTCTAGATCTCGGCTCTGTTTCCTCAAACAAGACTTTAATTATGACCCAAATAGACGTGAAGCCAAGTGGATCTGGCCTGCGACGGGAATGTTTACCATTTCACGAAGTCCTGGCTCAATCGATTGCTAATATTGCGCCCACTGTTACCCCAACGGTAAACGCAGCGCTCGTGTTTGCCAGTGCTGGCTCTGGCACTTGGCTAACGTTTCTGTTAGCCACTGTTGGCCTGACCTTCGTCAGTTTAAATATCAATGAGTTTGCCCGGCGATCGGCGTCTCCCGGTTCTCTCTATGCCTACATTGCCAGAGGCTTAGGCCCCATGGCTGGGGTGATCACCGGCTGGTCGCTAATCCTAGCCTATGTCTTTACAGCCATGGCCGTCATCTGTGGCTTCGCCAACTATGGCGCGGTGCTACTGAGTCCCTTAGGTATTGTGCCTTCGCCCGTCTTTCTATTTGCCATTTGTGCCGGGATTGCTTGGTACCTGGCCTATAAAGATATTCAACTGTCCACCGCTATCATGCTAGCCATTGAAGCTGGATCGGTTGGCTTGATTTTGATCCTAGGGCTGATCATTTTGGGACACAAAGGCTATGTGGTAGACCCCGCTCAGCTAACGCTGCAAGACGCTAAACCGAGCGGCGTTGTTTTTGGATTAGTGCTCGGGGTATTCAGTTTTGTGGGCTTTGAAAGTGCCACCACCTTGGGCGATGAGGCCAAAAATCCACTGCGGAATATTCCGCGTTCTGTCATTTTCAGCACGGTCGCCTGTGGACTTTTCTTTGTGGTGATGTCCTACATTGAAGTGCTGGGTTTTACAGGTGAATCGGTGGCGTTTAATGAAAGTGCTGCCCCCCTAAATGACCTAGCACAATTTTCAGGCGTCGGCTTTTTTGGCCTGTTGATTTCGATCTGTGCCTTGGTGAGCCTGTTTGCCTGCACGCTGGCCTGTCTCAATGCCGGAGCACGAATTCTGTTCTCAATGGGACGGCACGGCGTGTTCCACAACTATGTGGGTCGGGCGCATGGCAGAAATGAAACGCCCCATATTGCCGTTACCCTCACCTCTGTGGTCGCCTTCCTATTCCCCGCTGTGCTGATCCTAGCAGGCGGCAAACCGCTAGATGGCTATGCCTACTTTGGCACGATCGCCACCTACGGCTTTTTGGTCGCCTACATTCTAATTTCGATTGCCGCTCCGGTTTATCTGGCGCGCGAACACCAGTTGGGCTGGAAAAACATTGTGTATTCTGTGCTCGGGGTGGGCTTCATGATCATTCCCGTGTTGGGCAGCATTGGTCTTCCCGGCGAAGGCAGTATTTTCCCCGTTCCCTCAGCTCCTTATAACTGGTTCCCCTACGCGTTTTTCGTGTATTTGGCTGCTGGTGCCGTTTGGTTCTTGATCTTGCGATCGCGCTCTCCCCAAGTTTTGCAGCAGATGGAGGCTGACATTGAAGCCTCGCACACACGCTTTACCGACATGAAAAAGGTCTAAAGACCGGTCTTTGAGACATGTCAGATCTCCAACTTCTTCAAAGAAGTTGGAGATCTGAGCAGACGCAATCGAGCAATATAAAAATCTAAGTATGGTAACTGAATTAGATTTAGGCGTTACCTCAGACTCTAGGGGCGATCGCATTCGTCAGTTCATGGCCGATTTGACGGCGCAAGACATCGAATATGTCCGGTTTGAACTGCCCGATTTGCATGGTGTGGCGCGTTCAAAAGTTGTGCCAATCGACAAAGTAGAAAGCTATGTACGCAGAGGGCTAAACTTTTACGGCGGCACCCTAGCACTCGATACGGCGTCGATGGTGATTTCAGGCTCGGGGCTGCATGAAGAGCGCAACTACTGCGATCATATGCTGATTGCCGATCTCGATACCCTGGCACCTGTGCCCTGGTGCGATCGCACCGCCAAAGTGATCTGTGATCCGCAGTGGAATCCAGACGAACCGCTCACCGTCGCCCCCCGCTATGTACTCAAATCACTGCTGGCCAAAGCCGCCGAGCTAGGGTTTGAGGTGATGATGGGGCACGAGTTTGAATTCTATTTGCTACACGGCAAAACACAGGAACCGTTATTTGACGGACTACACATTTTTAATCAAATTCGTAATCAATATATTCCCGAACTCGACCAGCTATTGAATTATCTGCGGGCAGCGGGAGTGGACGTGATTACCCATAACTGTGAATACGCACCGTCGCAGTTTGAGATCAACTTTGGACCCGGGATTGGATTGCAGGGTGCAGACAAAGCGTTCACCTTTAAGAACGCGGTTAAGGAAATCATGCATCGCTTCGGCTATCAGGCCACCTTTATGTCCAAGCCGTTTTCGGATCGAGCCGGCTGCTGCTGCCACTTTCACATTAGTTTGCTCGATCGCCACACCCAGCAAAATGCGTTTCTCGACTTGTCCGATCCAGACGGTTTGTCTAGCACCATGCGCTCATTTATCCAGGGCATTTTGACCCACGCACCCGCCATGATGCCGCTAATTGGCCCCACGCCCAACTGCTACCGTCGGCTCAAACCCCACACCTTTGCGCCGTCCAATATTAGCTGGGGGATCGAAGATCGCACGGCTATGGTGCGAGTCAAAGCCACCCAAGACGACCAAACTCACCTGGAAATGCGCGCCGCCTCTGGCCTCAGCAACCCCTACCTAAGCGCCGCCGCAACCCTAGCCGCAGGGCTAATTGGCATTGAGCATGACTACAGGCTCCAGCCACCAGGAAAGGGCCCCAGCGAAGACAACCCCCTTTATCCCAAGCTGCCGCAGAACCTGGAAATTGCGATCGCCAGCCTCAATGCGGATACTGAAATGCGATCGCTGCTCGGCGAAGACTTCGTCCACCTATTTACCACCGTCAAACAGGCAGAACTGGCCCGCTTCCATGCCCATGTTTCCGACTGGGAGCGCACTGAATATATGGAAGTGTATTAGGGAAGTTTTGAGTGTTGAAGAGTTGGAATTGGGCTGCCGTTATCCCAAATTTCGACCTGAAATCCTTGAGCGATCGCCGCTTCCTCGACCTGGGTTCGATAGGTGGTGGACACACACACCAAAATGCCACCCCCCATGCCATCGCCGCGATTGAGGGCATGGGCGATCGCCTCCGCCGACTGCAAATGATAGCCCTGCCAGCCAAATATAGGATAGGTATCACACACGATTACCAGTGAGTTGACCGTTCCCGTCACCGTCCCCGCCAAGGCCAGAAAGTGCCCCACATCCCAATCTGCCGCAGGTGGGGTAATGGGTTGGCCGTGCAGGTAGGCGATCGCAGCACTCGCCGACAACGCCGATCCCCACAGGTGCCCAGTTTTGAGATTGCCCAACAGCACCGCATCCCATTCGGGATGTTCCTGGCAGAGATTCAATACAGCGAGGAGGCGATCGGCTGACCATTTGGCTTGAAGCGGCACCAAGCAATAGGTTTGGGCAGATAGCTCTGTAATGGCCTGCACCAACCCGTGCGCCGAAGTGCCTGCATCCCTCATGCGGTCGGTCATTGGAATCGGCAAACTATAGTCTTGCCGCGACTGCGCCCCACGCGGTAGCCAGGTATGCGGCTCGCCCACAGGCAGCACCGAACCCGCCGCCTGAGCAATCTGTTCTGCCGTGACTGCCACCCCATAGCGCCGCAGCAAAACCCCGACCCAGTAAGGGCCACAGAGATTATCGGGCTGCTGACCCGTCCGCTCATGCTCCCGACTCAGGGCAAGCGTACTGGGTAGCAGTTGGATAGAAGCAGCGGTGAAGTCAGAACTAAGAGGAGGCAGCATGGGCGATCGACTGAGGAGATGCACTATGGGTAGTTTACATAAGCAATACCATGGTTCTGGATTTCTGTTTTGGCCGTTGAGGTAGAGGTTGGAGCAAATTGCGGAAGTTCCGGGCATTGGCGAAAAGATGGCGCAGAAAATCTACGAAAACTTCCATCCTAAAGAGACGATTGAGATCATCAACGCTTTCAAGCTTAAGTCCGTTCTGTGTTTCATCAGTAATCTATCCCCATAGCAAGAGGAGTTAATAAATTCAAACAATTAGCTTAAAGTACAGATGAAAGTTCAGCGGATTTGAATCTTGAACGTTCGAATCTTGGACGATTGAACA
>JAYUYI010000256.1:0-1779 GCA_043752545.1 Thermoleptolyngbya sp. | reverse complement strand
AATTTGCCCTAGGACACTACAATTTGGGCACAACAGTTAGAGCAATGGGGCACCTCACCGACGCGATCGCCCATTACCAAACCGCAATCCACATCAGCCCTGACCACGCCGAAGCCCATCAAAACTTGGGCGTAGCGCTACTAAAACTCGGCAGAGTTGAAGAAAGTCTGGCCTCCTTTGGGCGGGCGATCGCCCTGCATTCGCACCACAACCCGCAACAGGCTGAGCACCTGCGTCGGAGCCTCAAGGAAATGGGGTTTCAGCTCTAGAGCCGTTAGCAGTTGCGTGCTGCTACACCATAAGGGGCACGTAAACCTGCTTGAATGAGATTAAACTCTGATTAAACCTTGATTAAGTTCTACCCAACTCCAGCAGGAATTCCCATGAAAGCCAAAAAGAAGACCAACACAGATGCCCAAGGAGATGTCCTAGACTCTCCGATGGCGGCGCTGGCAGCCCTGAAAAGAGGCAACAAAAAGAAGAAAAAAGCGGCTGAAAACCTGGAGCTTAAAAAGCACACGACGGAAGATGAAGGGAGTTCTAAACTATCTAATAAAATCTATGAAAAAGAGCTTGCAAAACTGCAAGTAGAACTAGTCAAGATGCAGTACTGGGCGAAGTTTACGGGGGCACGGGTTATCATTTTATTTGAAGGGCGGGATGCCGCTGGCAAGGGGGGAACGATCAAACGGATCACCGAACCACTCAACCCTCGGGGCTGTCGCATTGTTGCTTTAGGCACGCCCAGCGATCGCGAAAAAACCCAGTGGTACTTTCAACGCTACGTTGAGCATTTACCAGCAGCAGGCGAAATTGTCTGCTTTGACCGCAGTTGGTACAACCGCGCCGGAATTGAACATGTGATGGGTTTTTGCAGTAAAGCAGAATACAAAGAATTCATGCAAACCTGCCCTGAATTTGAGCAGATGCTGGTGCGGTCAGGCATTATTTTGCTGAAATATTGGTTCTCCGTTAGTGACGACGAGCAAGAGCGCCGATTTCAATCGCGGGTTACCGATCCGGCTCGGCGTTGGAAGCTCAGCCCAATGGATTTGGAATCGCGCGATCGCTGGGTTGATTACTCCAAAGCCAAAGATGATATGTTCGCGCATACCAATATTCCAGAAGCCCCTTGGTTTACGGTTGAAGCCGACGACAAGAAGCGCGCCCGGCTCAACTGCATTCACCATTTGCTCTCTAAAGTTCCCTACGTAGACATGACGCCCAACCCGCCAGAACTCCCTCCCCGCAAACCTGCGGGTCAGTATGTGCGGCCTCCAATCAATGAACAATTTTTTGTGCCCTCCGTGTATTAATTCTTCCGTGTATTAATTAATTACACATTTAATAAAATTAGTTGTGGGCATTTTATACCCACAACTAATTCGGGCTGCCTATAAAATGCTGGATCCCCTTTTCTAGACTGCCAAGCCATCCCTAAACCGATATCACTCAGTATATTTTCTAACTGTAGGCTGCGGCTTGACTACTGACTCAACCCTGATAAATACTGACATCCTTAACAGGTTGTTAGAACCCTCTTAGAGTTTTTATGGGTTCATAGAAGTTGGCATCCCAAATGTCACGTCGCATCCCCGTAAAATCCCTGGTTTTGATCTGGCGGGACGGGCGATCGAAGGAGAAGGTGACTGCGCGATCGCCGGGACGCCAGTGCCAGTGGGGGGCTGTCGGGTGTCACCTACGATGCCGCAAACCAGCGCTACTATGCCATTGTGGATGATCGCTCGGCGCTGGCTCGGTTCTATACCTCACAACCAC
>JAYUYI010000255.1:0-1781 GCA_043752545.1 Thermoleptolyngbya sp. | reverse complement strand
CTTGCCCAAGCAACGTATCGTTGCCCGTGCCGCCGATCAAAAAATCCTTGTCGCCTCCTCCCTCTAGAGTGTCATTCCCAATGCCACCCGCGAGCAGGTCTTGCTCGTCATCGCCTTTCAGCCAATCGTTGCCACTGTCGCCAAACAAATCATCATCGCCATCTCCCCCATTGAGGCGATCGCCTTCATTGCCCCCGTAGAGGCGATCGCGGTCATCGTTCCCATAGATTAAATCTTGCCCATTGCCGCCCCTAAGCAAGTCATTATCGTCGCCGCCGTAGAGGTCATCATCGCCATCTTCCCCGTAGATGCCGTCTTGACCATCTTCCCCATAGAGCGCATCATCATCGTCGTCGCCATAGAGGTCATCATCGCCCGACCCACCGATCACTAAATCATCATCATCGCCACCGTCTAGTTCATCGTCGCCAACCGACCCAGATAGCCGATCCTCGCCATCGCTGCCAAATAGGCGATCGTCGCCGCCATACCCATAGATATCGTCATCGCCGCCATTGCCATCAATCAAGTCGTCGTTAAAGGTGCCGTCAATTCGCTCACTGCGACCTGTCCCGTTAATAATTGCCACGCTGATGCTGCTCCTTCAGAAGATAATGACCTAAAACAAATCCCTAAACCTGGATTGGAAGATGGAACTGTGGGCTATGCAAACTCGTCATTGCAGATCAGCAGCAGATCATTGGCAGGTCAATCGCTATTCTAAAGCTAGTTCTAAACTAAAGTCATGGATCAACCCGTTGAACTATCTACAAACTGTTCCACTTTTTTAAGCCAGTTCAACCGAGGCTGGAAGCGCTGTCGTGGGGCTGCGATCGCCCGCACGGTGGGGTCTGGGTGTCTCATGGCATTGTTGAGCCTGACTCCAGCGCGGGCACAGGAGGCCAGCGTTAGCTCAGTGACCTTAGCGCCTGGTTTTACTCCGGCGCAGGGGCTACTGCGCGGACGCACCGGCGGGCAAAGTTCACTGCCAGCCATTGTGGCAAATCGCGATCGCGCTGGCAATTTGTGCTTGGGCTATGCGGCGGCAGCACCCGATTATGTGCTGACCCTACAAGGCGCTTTTGCTCAGCTCAACCTCCAGGTCGATAGCGGTGGTAACGATACCACCCTGGTAATTCAGGGTCCCAACAACGTCGTGCGCTGCGGTAACGACACCGGACGCAACCGAGACGCCAGTATTCAAGATACTGACTGGGGGGCAGGTACCTATCGCGTTTGGGTGGGGTCTGCCATGTCGGGGGGGCGGTTTAATTACACATTGACGGTACGCGAATAAACCGGGAAGGTGAAGGAAGTGTCAATCGTTCACCTTTTGCTGGTTCATCTATGCTTGCTCCTTGGCGATCGCCCCTAGCCCATGCGCTACACCGTAATCGGTCGTTGGCCTACGCTCGGTTTTTGCAACTGGCTACCGTGCGCCCCGATGGGCGACCGGCCAACCGCACCGTTGTCTTTCGCGGATTTCTCGACGATACCAATCAGCTCAAACTGATTACCGATATCCGTAGTGAAAAAGCAGCCCAGATTCCTCAATCTCCCTGGGGCGAGATCTGTTGGTATTTTCCCAAAACGCGAGAGCAATTGCGCCTCTTAGGCCAACTCATTTTGGTCGATGCCCATCATGCTGATCCGGCTTTGCTGAAGGCGCGCCAAATGCAGTGGCACGACCTGTCTGATGCCGCCCGCCTCCAGTTTGGCTGGGCAAATCCTGGCCAGCCTCGTGATCCAGCAGATCCATTTCTGCCGCCGCCGCATGACCC
>JAYUYI010000254.1:0-1783 GCA_043752545.1 Thermoleptolyngbya sp. | reverse complement strand
GACCCTGATCGTTCCAGACCAGTTCCTCCATGGTTAGCCAGCCTAGCCCCTGCACAAACCCCCCTTCAATTTGCCCTTGATCGACCAGCGGGT
Organism: Thermoleptolyngbya sp.; assembly: GCA_043752545.1. Taxonomy (GTDB): domain Bacteria; phylum Cyanobacteriota; class Cyanobacteriia; order Elainellales; family Elainellaceae; genus CASBQJ01. The sequence continues at coordinate 1,690 of JAYUYI010000254.1, read as the reverse complement.
TTAGCGACGTGCCCACATCGTGGACAATATCCACCTGCCGCAGCTTAAACGTACCCGTAAAGCCATCTATCTCTACTTCACTGACCGCCGCCCCAAAGGCAAAGTAGTAGAACGGGTTGCCCTTGAGCGTGGTGGCATCCCAGCTCAGGGTGGGTGTGCGGTAATATCCCGTGGCGGAGAGGCTGACGCGATCGCTGTAGGCTTGGCACACCACCGTCTCAAAGGCAATCCGCAGATCTGGGCTGGGGCGATAGTAAATCCAGTCGTCGGCGAAGACCAAATCAGCGGTGGCGGCGGAGTCTAGCCCCATCAGGGTCAGCGCTACGGCAGACAGGCGTTCTTTTAAAGTGTCGCAGGCATTTTTCACGGCTTGGCCGTTGAGGTCGGCTCCGCTAGAGGCAGCGGTGGCGGAGGTGTTGGGCACTTTGTCGGTGCTGGTGGGCATCATCCGAAAGCGGTTGAGGCTGACCCCCAAGGTGCGTGATGCCACTTGCAGCATTTTGGTATGCAGCCCTTGCCCCATTTCGGTGCCGCCGTGGTTGAGCTGAATGCTGCCGTCGGTGTAGATTAGCACCAGCGCCCCGGCCTGATTATATTGCAGCTTATTAAAGGAGATGCCGAATTTTACCGGGGTGATGGCTAGCCCGCGTTTTTTGTAGGGGTTGGACTGGTTGAACTGGGCAATGGTGAGCTGGCGATCGCCATACTGGCTGTTGGTTTTGGCCTCCTGCCAAACGCGGGCAATCCGGTTGTCGGCAATCTCTTGACCGTAGAGCGTGGTGTTGGAGTCGCCGCTGCCGTGGTAAAAGTTGCGCTCACGCACCAAGTCGGGCGGCAAACCCAAATGCCGCGCCACCCGATCGACAATCTCTTCAATCACAATCATGCCCTGGGGTCCTCCAAAGCCGCGAAAGGCGGTGTTAGAGACTTTGTGGGTTTTGGCAATCTGCCCGCGCACGGTCATGTGGGGGATGTAGTAGGCATTGTCGGTATGCAGCATGGCGCGCAGCAGCACCGGGGGTGACAGATCCAGGCTCCAGCCGCCGTCGGCGTAGAGGTCGATGTCTAGTCCGGTGAGGGTGCCGTCAGATGTAAAGCCCACGGTGTAGTGTCCCAAAAAGCCGTGGCGTTTGCCCGTGAGGATCATGTCGTGCTGGCGCTTCAGTTTCACCCGCACCGGGCGACCTGTTTTGTAGGCGGCGATCGCAGCGGCGGCGGCGGGCGGGTTGGCCTGCGATTCTTTGCCGCCAAAGGCACCGCCCATCCGCAAACAGGTAACCACAACACGGTTGGCAGGGATGCCCAGCACTCGCGCCACAATAATTTGGGTTTCGGTCGGGTGTTGCGTAGACGCATACACCTGGAAGTTGCCTTCCTCGTCGGGGATCACCCAACTGGCCTGGGTTTCCAGGTAAAAGTGGTCTTGCCCATTCATTTCCAGTTCGCCAGATAGCCGATGGTCTGCGGTGTCTAGGGCGATCGCCGCATCGCCGCGAGACACCTGCTGCTGAGTGCCATGGAAACTGTTGGCTGCGATCGCGGCCTGAATCGTCAAAATCGGCGCTAGTGGTTCATACTCCGCCGTGACTTTGGCCGCACCCTGGCGTGCCGCCTCTTCCGTTTCGCCCACCACCCAGGCGATCGCCTGCCCCCAAAAGCTAATTTCGTTGGTGGGCAGCAGCGGCTCGTC
>JAYUYI010000253.1:0-4742 GCA_043752545.1 Thermoleptolyngbya sp. | reverse complement strand
TTGAGTTTTGAGTTTTGAAGTTTGAGTTTTGAGTTTTGAGGTTTGGGGTTTGCGTAAGGACGTCTGCTCATGTGGGTCAACACTGAGCCAGACAGTTGCGCCTGGGGCAGAAAATTTGATCGCATTACTCAATAGGTTGGTTAGCGTTTGCAGAACGTAATCGGCATCTGCCCAGATTGCAATGTCTTCTGCTTGGGTGACGAGCGTGACCCCATGCTGCTGCGCCATTGCCTGCATGGCTTCGGCGGCTTGGGTGATTAAGCTGGCGGCATGGCACACTTGTCGCTCCATTTGCACGTTGCCAGACTCAATTCGCTGCAAATCGAGGACGTGGTTGACCAACCGGACTAGCCGTTCGGTGCTGTCATCGGCGATCGCCAGCATGTGTTGACCCTCGCTGGAGAGGGCCCCCAAACGCCCCGTCGCCAAAATTTTGAGGGCACTATGCAACGAGGTTAGCGGTGTGCGCAGTTCGTGACTGATGATAGAAATAAACTCATCTTTCATCCGTTCAATGGCTTTGCGATCGCTAATATCGCTCGTCAGCGCAAAGAAGCCCTTCACCGTGGCGTCACCATCTCGATGGGGGATATAGGTAACATCGACCGATCGCACATTGCCATCCTTTAAGATAATCTCGTTCTCATAGGTGACGGTCTGCCCCGCTAGTGCCGTTTCCACATGCACCTGCATCCGCTGATAGCACTCTTGACCCCACACCTGCTGAAGCACTTGCCCCGCAATCGTGTTGGGAGATTGCCCCAGCCAGTCTTCATACGCCTGATTATTGAAGCGATATCGTTGCTGATGATCGACATAGGCGATCAGTACAGGCAGTGTATTCGTAATCAGACGCAGCTGCTCTTCACTCTGGCGCAGGGCTGCTTCTGCCTGCATTCGCACCTCAATTTCCTGTTGCAGCTTATGATTGGCCTGCTGCAATTCTGCCGTGCGCGCTTCTACGACTTCTTCTAAATGTTCTAGCAGTTGGGCTTGCGAGAGGGCAATGCTGATTTGATCCGCCAATTGCTGCATCAGTTCTAGTTCAAACTCGCCCCAGCGCCGGGGATTGCGGCATTGATGGGCAATCAACAAACCCCAGAGATGGTTGCGCCCCAGAGCGTTGCCCTGGGAGTGCACAGTCAGGGTTTGCATAATCGGCACAATTAATTTTGCCTGAATGCCAAACTGTTCTACAAACTCAACTAAACAATCGGCTAAGCCACAGGCTGGGTCATGCACATCGGCGATCGCCCGCACTCGTCCTTGGGCATATAGCATCTGATAATCGGCGGGAAATGCTTCAGCAGGAAATTCTAAATGCATCAGTGCCGGATAATCGGGCAACACCGCCTCGCTAATGGTCTGGCCAGTCCCATCGGGTAAGACATGGTAAATCAAGACGCGATCCGCCTGCAAAATCCGCTGCACCTCGATCACAGTCGTGTGCAAAATGTCTTTGAGCTGAAGCGACTGGCGAATTTTGAATGTGACGTCCGAAAACAGTTCCACCCGCTGCTGCTGCTGACGCAACTCTAGCTGCATCAAGTCCTGTCGCCTAGAATTTTGCTTGCCAGACTTAAAGGGCTGTCGGGAAAACCGTTTAGACACTGGCGTCAATCTATCTCCATCTCTCCAAGGGAACCTCTTCAATTGTTGATGTAACCTATTAAAACTCCAATTTTTATAAAGTTAATGTTGTAAAACTTAATGAGGATTCAGTAACTTGGGGATGGTTGAGCCGATAGTCACTGCTGTGAACGATCAAGGTGGTAGCGTGTGGATTTGCATCACGCTACCATCCACATCACCAGTGAGCTTGGCAGCGGCACTACCTGTATTGTCAAGCTTTCCCCCGATAAACTACCGTGCTAACTTGCAGGCAAATAGCCCAGTTGCAGTGGACACTCTCACGCCCGACAGCGCTATAGTGCAATTATCTGTTGCGATTGCTGCTATCTATTCGCCCTATTCAGGAGCTGCTGACCATCCTTGTCTATGACCCAGGAGGCTTTTCCTCTATACATTCAAATTGCCAATGAACTCCGGCAGAATATTGCAGAAGCAGTCTACCAACTGGGTGGTCAGCTGCCGACTGAGGCGGAGTTAAGCCTCAGATTTGGGGTAAATCGCCATACGATCCGGCGGGCTATAGAGATTTTACGGATTGAGGGAGTGCTGCGGATCGATCGCGGACGCGGGACGTTTGTGGCAGCAGCGCCGATTTCCTATCCGATTGGCAAGCGTGTCCGCTACAACGAGGCGCTGAAGGCTCAGGGGCTGAAGGTGGGCCACAAGCTGCTGGGCGTCATGGAAATTTTGGCCAATCAGTCGATTGCCAAACGGCTCGAAACGGAGATTGGCCGCCCGATTATGTTGCTAGAACGGTTGAGCTGTGCCGACGATCATCCGATTAGCGTCGCGAGCAGCTATTTTGTCAGCGATCGCTTTCCCGACTTAGCAGAGCACTACCCGCAATACCAGTCCATTTCTAAGCTGCTGCAACAGGAGTATGGCTGTGACCACATTCGGCGCAGTACCCGGATCTCTGCCCGCACGGTGCAACCGAAAGACGCGCGCTTATTAGAACTGCCGTTGAATGCCCCAATTTTGTTGACCGAATCGATCAATGTCGATCAGCAGGGGCAGGTCATTGAGTATGGCCTGACCCGGTTTCGGGGCGATCGCATGGAATTGGTGTTTGAAGAGGAGCAGGGCGAATGAGCCTCACGGCACAGAAGCTTAACCTAAACTTTCTGCTGACTTAAGGTTGGCACCAGAGAATTATGGACAGAGAGCCTGGAGGTCTAGACATCTAGGTTTGAATGACAAATCTTTTACCTTACTGCTTCGCAGAAGCAAGCTGCATCCCCCTTTCTTGAATGCCCCTTGGGCTATACCCCTTCTCCCACAAGGGGAGAAGGGCAGGTAGAGGTGAAGTCTTGGCTCAAAGCCCCTCTCCCGCTCTGGGAGAGGGGTTGGGGTGAGGGGGATCGGAGTTTTGTCAGTCAATCATCTAGACATCTAGGTTTGACCATAGGTTTGACCAATATTGTGTCATTCTTTGGGTTCTTGATTCTTAGGTAGAGGAAATGGTATAGCGGATGATGCAAAGCCATCTAGGGCTAAATGCGGTTACTGTCACCGATTTAAGCAAGTCCTTTAAAGTTAAGTCGGCGGCAAGCGTTGACGTGTTGAAGACGGTGAGCTTTACCGCTGCCAAGGGGGAGATGCTCGCGTTGGTGGGTGCATCTGGCTCCGGGAAATCTACACTATTGCGAAATATCAATGGTCTTCAACAAGCCGACAGCGGCAAGGTGGAGATTTTTGGGACGCCGATTCAAGCTGAAGGGACACTGCATTCTCATGTTAGAAAACTGCGGAGCCAGATGGGCTTCATTTTCCAGCAGTTTAATTTGGTGAATCGGCTCACGGTAATTGAAAACGTGCTGATTGGTAACCTCTCCCATGTTTCGCTGATGCGATCGCTAGGGCGGCAGTTTAGTCGAGCCGAAAAAGAGAAAGCGCTGATGGCATTAGAGAGCGTCGGCATTTTGAATCAGGCGTACAAGCGCGCCTCGGCCTTGTCGGGCGGTCAACAGCAACGGGTGGCGATCGCCCGCTGTTTGATGCAGGGAGCCGAAATTATCTTAGCCGACGAGCCGATTGCCTCTCTCGATCCAGAATCGGCTCGCAAAATCATGGAACTGCTGGTTTACCTCAACCGGGAGTATGGCATCACCGTGATTACCTCTCTGCATCAGGTGCAAATGGTGCAGCGCTACTTTGAACGGGCGATCGCGCTTCAAGGGGGCGAAGTTCGATTTGACGGTAAAACAACCGATTTGACCGAGCATCAGCTGGGTCAAATTTACGGTTCAGCCGCCGAAGAATTGGTGCGCTCTGGACATGCAGAAGTTTTTGCCCATTAAAGGGTTCAGCTTTCTGACCACACATTCATGCTCTGTTTAACCACTCTCAGGAAAATTTACTATGTTGAAGCGATTGGTAACCAAGTCCACATCTGCATTGGTGAGCACTCTAATTCTGGCCAACCTGCTGGCCAGCTGCACAGCCCCTCAGGTGTCTCAAGAAACGGGTACAACGACCGCCGCTGGTGCAGCAGCAGGCGAAGCTTGCGCCCCTGAACTTGCCACCTTGGAATTTGGGATCATTTCCACTGAATCTCAAGATAACCAGAAGCCGAAGTGGGAACCGTTCATCGACGCGATGGAAGCTGCCTTGGGTCGTTCGGTAAACGCCTCCTACGCCACAGATTATGCCGGGGTGATTGAAGCCATGGGTGCCGGGAAGGTACAGATTGCTTGGTACGGGGGTAAATCCTACGTGACCGCAGCGGAAAATGCCGATGCGGAAGCGTTTGCTCAAACGATTGCAGCCGACGGGTCAGATGGCTATTATGCCTACCTAATTACCAACAAAGAAAATCCCATCCTGGCTGACATTGATGTGGAAAAAGGCGATGGCGATCAGTATGTGCTCAAAAATGCCTCCAAACTGACCTTTGCCTTCAATGATCCAGAATCGACCTCAGGCTACCTTGTGCCCAGCTACTATATATTTGCTCAAGCAGGGGTCAACCCCAATGAAGCATTCGAGGAGCTAGTTTTTGCCGGAAGCCATGAAGCAACAGCTCAGGCGGTTGCCAATAACCAGGTAGATGTTGCCACCAACAATAGCGAATCGCTAATTGCCCTGAAGGAATCTGATGCCGCTGCTCT
>JAYUYI010000252.1:0-4743 GCA_043752545.1 Thermoleptolyngbya sp. | reverse complement strand
TTTCGGAATGGGGGCACGATTTTCGACCGGAATATCGCCAGCTGAGACGGTTGCGGCAGCGCTATGCCGATGTGCCCGTGATGGCGCTGACGGCGACGGCAACGCAGCGGGTGCAGGAAGATATTTTGGCGCAGTTGGAGCTAGACGCACCGTTTGTTCATATCGCCAGCTTCAATCGACCGAACTTATATTATGATGTGCGCCCCAAGCAGCGGACGGTGTATGACGAACTGCTGCAACTGATGCGGCAAACCCCCGGCTCGGGGATTGTCTACTGCCTCAGCCGCAAAAAGGTGGATGAACTGACGTTTCGGCTGAAGCAGGATGGGGTGGAGGCGCTGTCTTACCATGCGGGGTTGGGCGATCTGGAGCGCAGCGAGAACCAGACCCGGTTCATTCGAGATGATGTGCGGGTGATGGTGGCAACGGTGGCGTTTGGCATGGGAATTAACAAGCCAGACGTGCGGTTTGTGGTGCACTATGACCTGCCGCGCAATTTGGAGAGCTATTACCAGGAGTCGGGGCGGGCGGGGCGCGATGGTGAAGCGGCGAGCTGCACGCTGTTTTTTGGCTATGGCGACCTGCGAACGGTGGAGTACCTGATTGCCCAAAAAATTAACCCGGTGACGGGCGAAGCGCTGGAAGATGAACAGCGGATTGCGCGGCAGCAGTTGCGCCAAGTGGTGGACTATGCAGAAGGAACAGACTGTCGCCGCAAGATTCAGCTAGCCTATTTTGGCGAGAGTTTTCCGGGTCACTGCGGCAATTGCGATAACTGCCTGCACCCGCAGCCGCTCGAAGATTGGACGATTGAGGCACAAAAGTTTTTGTCGTGTGTGGCGCGCTGCCGCGAGCGGTTTGGCATTACCCACACGATTGATGTGCTGCGCGGCTCGCGCAACCAAAAGGTGCTACAACATGAGCATGACAAGCTTTCGACCTATGGCATTGGCAAAGACCGCAGTGCTGATGAGTGGCGGCTATTGGGGCGATCGCTGCTGCACCAAGGATTAGTCGATGAAACCACCGACGGCTACTCGATCCTGCGGCTGAATGCCCTCAGTTGGGAGGTGCTGCGCAAACAGCGGACGGTGGCGATCGCGCTACCTGCCCAGCAGTCACAGGCTGCTGAAATTCCTGCCCGTCCGGCGCTGGAAGTGGAGCGGCTGATGAAGCAACTGCGGGAGCTGCGCAAGGCGATCGCCAACGAACAGTCGGTGGCACCCTACATTATTTTCTCCGATACCAGTTTGAGACAAATGGCCGAGCGCCAGCCCCAAACCCTCGACGAGTTTTCGCGGATATCTGGCGTCGGCAGCTTCAAGCTCGAACAGTATGGCGATCGCTTTGTCATGGCCATTCGGCAATTCTGCGAAGCCCACGACATCCCGCTGCGGGGTGCGGCCACCCCCGAACGTCCACCGAGTCCTCCAGCTCCGGCGGCACGTTCCATTTCGCGCACCCATTTCTATACCCTGGAGCTGCATCAGCAGGGCTACCCCCCTGCCGCCATTGCCGAACAGCGAGACTACACCCTTAACACAGTCTACGACCATTTAGAAAAGCTGCTGTTTGCAGGGCAGGCCGTAGATTTAGATGCGTTGGTGCCCCCCGAGCGGCAAGCCAGCATTAAAGCAGCGATTGAAGCCGTCGGGTCGGCCTCTCTGCGCGCCATTTTTGACCATTTAGAAGAGGCATTTGACTACGAAGAAATTCGGCTGGTGCGCGCCCGCTGGCGACATGCGCAAACAGAGGCAGAGTAACCTAGAGGCGATCGCCCCCAATCTCCTGAAACAGCCCCAAAATTTGATTAAATTGGAAGTTGTGAGTCATCTGGTTCAGCCAATGAGCTAGTTCTGGCTGACTGTCAGAAATTTGGCAAGTCAGTTGCTGCAACTGCTGATCATCACACCGTGTGGCCGCTATTTCCAGTTCCGCCACCCAGGCCACTGGCTGTTGCCGCAATGCATGGGTCAGGGAGAATGCAGGTGCGGTTGCACTGTGATGATGGAACGGGAGTTTCTCCAATGGGGGAGCAGCAGTGTGAATCGTCTCTTGATCTTGATAGAGGTATTGCACACCCAAGTATTGGCTCAACTTGATTAACAGCTCATCGCGTTTGAATGGTTTTCGGACAAAATCATCGCAGCCACTGGTTAAAATGCTCTGCCGCTGCTCCTCAAACACACTAGCCGTGAGCGCAATCACCACTGTCTTCTGGCCTTTAGCGGTGGCTTTAATTCGTTTGGTAGCTTCATAGCCATCCATGATCGGCATCTGCATATCCATCCAGATCAGGTGCGGCTGCCAAGAGTTCCAGATGTCCAGCCCTACTTGCCCGTTTTCTGCCTCCATCACCTCAAACCCCAACCGCCTAAGCAATGTGACTAACAGCAGCCGATTGGTCGAACTGTCTTCTACTACCAGCAACCGGTACGAAGGCTGATTGGGAGCCAGCCCAATTACTTTCATAGCTGGGCGAACGGGGACTTGAAGGTGAGAGATTGGAACTAATTGCACCGGAATTTCAAACCGAAATAAACTGCCCAAGCCAGAGCGGCTGTTGACCGTAATTTTGCCGCCCATTAGGTTCACTAGCTTTTGGCTAATCGGCAAACCCAGCCCACTGCCTTCACTAGCCTGGATGCCGCTGCTAGTTTGTTCAAAGGGTTCAAATAGTTTATTGAATTCATCGGGGGCAATGCCTGCACCCGTGTCTTGTACCTCAAACCGCAGGCTTACCATGCCAGACAGGTCGTGCGGGAAGGGGCTGACATGCAGCGAAACGCTGCCTGTATCGGTGAATTTAATTGAATTGTTTAGCAGATTGGTGAGCACCTGACGCAGTTTACCTTCATCGGCTTTAATCAATTGAGGAACTGTTGCCGCCCGCTCGACGGTCAATGTTAATCTCTTTGTGGTGGCTTTGAGGCAGAACATTTGCTCTAGACTGGAAAGTAATTCGCCCAGATTGAAGCTGGTTTCATTCAGCCGAATCTGTCCGGCTTCAATTTTGGACATTTCCAGCACACTGTTGATTAAATCCAACAAATGCTCACCGCTGCGGCTAATAATATCTAGATATTGTTGATGTTCGGGATGCAGACTGGGATCGCGATGCATCAACTGAGTGAATCCAATAATGGCGTTGAGAGGCGTTCGCAGCTCGTGGCTCATGTTCGCCAAAAATTCGCTTTTGGCTCGACTGGCACTATCGGCAAACTCTTTGGCCAGCTTCAGTTCGGCGGCTTGCTGCTGGGTTTGAGTCAGCAATTCTGCTTGCTGAATGGCCACGCCAAGCTGGGCAGCAATTTGCGTCACTAGCTTAATTTCGGGGGTTTCCCAGGAGCGGGGTGCCCGGTTTTGATAGCTGGCTAGTAGACCCCAAAGGTTGCTGCCGCAGAAGATGGGCACGGTCACGTAGGCGCGCGCCTGAAATTGCTCTAGACACTCGATGTAACAGGTGGGAAAGCCTGCTGTGTAGATATCAGCAATGCACATGTAGGGCATTCCTTGGCTGTAAGCGCCGCCCTTGGTCTCTCGCAGGTGGGTATCGACGTGCAGGCCAGCGGTAGGGTTTGCGGCTACTAAGCGAACGGTGCAGCGATCGCTATTCATGGCATCATCGGTGCTGATTGAACCAGCCTCTTGCTTTTGCAATAGGGCGGCCCAGCCCAATGCAACCGATTCGGCGACAAAATCACCACTCCAGTCGGGCTGAAACCGATAGATAGCAACGCGATCGCACTGAATGGCCTGACGTAATTCTTGGGTCGTTGCACTAAAGATGGTTTCTAAATCTAAGGTCTGCCGCATCCGCTGAATAATCCGGGCGATCGCCCGTTCCCGTTCGGCGGTGTGGCGCAATAGCAGCTCTGTGTGGGCTTGGTCAGGGATATCGTCCATCTCTTCTGCTTCCGGTTCCGTTTGTTGTGACATGGCGCTTAGCGTGCAGACTATCTAATCAAAATCGCTGTTCCAGGCAGCATTAGAGGTGGCGTTGACCCATCCCCAACGAAGCGTCTCTGACCTGCTGTTGATCCCCATTATTCCCGTCTGGACTGTCAATATCTCTCGTTTTAGCTAGGGTCTCGTTTGAGCTGGGTTAAAGGTCTAGAGAAAGCTTGACTGATCAGATGATCGAGCGCCCGCTTTACTCAAAATCCATATCTCTGGCAAACTATACCGGACATGTTTGATAGCAATTTGATGTAGAGCCGTGTTTTTTTAACAGATTTTCTGTGAGGAGATGGAGCGATATCTACTGCCGCACAGGCTAGCGCTACTGCCGGAGGGTTCTATTCCCTAAAATTTGGTCAGCGGGTCAACGCTATGATTGAAAAAATTACTAATGCTAGGGATGCTGGGCAAACGCATGGTGCTAGACGAGCAAGTGGGTCTACCTGATCCAGCGGTGGATGAGAGGGCGCTGTTGGAGCCGGTCGATGGCGCTAACATGGATCAGCCTTTTGTCCATATCCCAGTGCTGGCACAGGAGGTGGTAGACGGGTTGGCGGTGCAGCCCCGTGGGCTATATCTCGACGCGACGGTGGGCGGCGGCGGACACGCGGGTCTGATTTTGGCGACGGCGGCAGAGGTGCGGCTGATTGGCCTAGATCAAGACGAGCAGGCGATCGCGGCGGCTCAAGTTAGCCTGGAAGAATTTGGCGATCGCGTTGAGCTGCACCATACCAATTTTGCCAAATTTGACCCTGGCACCCAGCAGTTTGACGGCATTCTGGC
>JAYUYI010000251.1:0-1786 GCA_043752545.1 Thermoleptolyngbya sp. | reverse complement strand
AGCGGGGAGAGGGACTTCAATCCGGCTCCCCTTCTCCCAAAAAGGGAGAAGGGGTTGGAGGATGAGGGCAAGCCTGCTCAAAAGTGTCCGAACTATTGCTATAAGTATGACGCTGATGAGGATGACGCTGAAGCATCGGCCAGATTTAACGTAAGATTCGATCCAGTTTCAACTGCCAGTTTCAACTGTAGGACGAGGAAAACCAGCTCATGGGCATGTCTATTGAGGTTACAAACGACAACTTTGCGGCTGAGGTGGTACAGAGATCTTACGACAAGCCTGTGCTGGTAGACTTTTTTGCTCAGTGGTGTGGCCCTTGCCAGCTGCTCAAGCCCCTGCTAGAAAAACTGGCGCAGGAATACGATTTTGTCTTGGCCAAGATCGATATTGACCAAAATCCAGAGCTAGCGAAAACCTATGGGGTAGAGGGGGTGCCTGATGTCCGCTTTGTGGTGGACGGGGCGATCGCCAATGGCTTTGTCGGCATGTTGCCAGAGCCGCAAGTGCGTGACCTGCTAACCCAGCTCAACTTGAAGTCGCCATTGGAGGACGGTCTAGATGCGATTCGTGCGGCTAAAGCCAGTGGCGACTTGGCTCAAACCAAGCGGCTATTTGGTGAACTGATCCAAACCCATCCTGACGATCGGCGACTGATTTTGGAAGCTGCTCAGTTTTTGGTCAGTCAAAATAGCTTAGAATCGGCTGAAAAGCTGCTGTCCATCATTCAGGAGTCAGAAAAACCCTATTTCCAAATGGCTCAGGCCGTGCGGGGTTTAATTCAATTTACGCGGGAACTGGCGACGCTGCCAGACTCGGATTCGGAGGCAGGCAGTTTGGATCGGCAGTATGCCCAAGCGGTGCAGGCCACCTTGGCGGAAGACTATGAGACAGCGCTGCAAAGCTTTTTGGCCATTGTTGGACGCGATCGCAAATATCGCCAAGACGGTGCCCGCAAAGCCATGATTACCGTGTTTGATTTACTCGGTGACGATAATTTTCTGACTAAGGATTATCGTAAAAAGCTGATGCAAACGATGTATTGAGTTTTGAGTTTTGAGTTAGGCGGTTAACTCAAAACTCAAAACTCTAACGATTAGGCAAGGATGCACCTGCTTTGACCCATTCTCTATTTGATCATGCCGCGATCGCCACTCCCGGTTGGCAGGGGCTGCTCCAGCTCGAATTCACCCAGCAGCAAGCGCGTACCTGCCTCAGCCGCAGCCAGATGCAGGCTCCATTGAAGGTACAGCGCCCGTTTTACCCAGAAGGCGAGGGCGTCTGTCATGTGGTGATGCTGAATACGGCGGGCGGCGTGGTGGGGGGCGATCGCCTGTCCACCGCTGTCCACCTCCAGCCCCACACCCACGCCCTGTTAACCACCGCCACTGCCGGGAAAATCTACCGCAGCAATGGCAAATCGGTGCAGCAGACTACCCAAGTTCGGGTGGATGCAGGGGCTTGCTTAGAGTGGCTGCCGCAAGAAACGATCATTTTTGACGAGGCAGACTATCGTCAAACCATGCGGGTTGATCTGGGTGAAAATGCGCTCTGGCTAGGGTGGGATATTACCCGCTTAGGCCGCACGGCGCGGGGCGAAAAATTCTTGAGCGGCAGCTGGCGATCGCAGACTGAAATCTGGCAGGGCGATCGCCTGCTTTGGGTCGATCCGCAGTGGGTAGAGGGTGGCTCTGCCATGCTCACCAGTGCCCATGGGCTAGCTGGCTGCCCGGTCGTCGGCAGTTTTGCGATTGTGGGGCGATCGCTCTCCGCCGCCTGGGTAGAACAA
>JAYUYI010000250.1:0-1792 GCA_043752545.1 Thermoleptolyngbya sp. | reverse complement strand
AAGGGGTGCGCCGGATTATTTTAGTGACCGATCCGCCTCACCTGATGCGATCGTTCCTCACGTTCCGTAGTTTTGGGTTTGAAGTAGTTCCCCACTCTAGCCCGCTGCCCAATTTCATGGGCTATCCATCCCAGCGGCGGCTAGTCATGCGCGAATCGTTTGGGCTGTTGACCTACGGGCTACTGGGTCGCTATTTCCCGCGCAGCGATCGCCCCATCGCCAATGCGTCCGTCGCCGCCAGAGCCGAGTACCAGCTTTAGGATCTGGGTTAGCAGAGCTGGGCTAGAGCTGCCTGCCGCCCATCAGGTAGAGCAACGCCATGCGTACCGCTACTCCGCTGGTGACCTGTTGCGAAATTAGGCTGAAATCAGGATCATCCATTAGGTCTGAACTAATTTCTACCCCCCGATTTACCGGGCCGGGATGGAGCACCTTGACGTCAGGACGACAAAGCTGGAGGCGATCGCCCGTAATCCCAAACCGCTGATGATACTCCCGCAAGCTGGGCAGTAAATGATTGGTCATCCGCTCTTTTTGCAGCCGCAGAGTCATGACAAAATCAGCAGCTTGCAGCGCTGGTTCTAGATTCCAATGCAGGAAAAGCTTACGCGGCATCGTCCCCGTCCCTGAGCCTTCACCCTCACTGACGAACTCCCCAAATAGCTTCGGCAACAGCGTTGGTGGCCCCGCCAGATGCACCTCGGCTCCACTAGCCGTGAGGCTCCAAATGTTAGAGCGCGCCACCCGTGAGTGCAGAATATCGCCGACAATGGCAATTTTCTTGTCCTTGAGTAGCTCCAGCCGGGGCAGAGTGGGGTCGAGCAGTGTGCAGAGGGTAAACAGGTCGAGCAGCGCCTGCGACGGGTGTTCGTGCAGGCCATCGCCGGCGTTGAGCACCCCCACATTTGTATTCAGCCGATCCATTTCAGCGGCGATCGCCTGCGGTACTCCGGCGTCACGATGGCGAATGATCATCATATCAGTGCCCATGGCCAGGTAAGTTTTGGCCGTATCTAAGATCGTTTCACCCTTGCTTAGAGACGAGGTGCCGGGGGCAAAATTCAGCGTATCGGCAGACAGCCGTTTTGCTGCCAGTTCAAAGCTACTGCGGGTGCGGGTAGAGGATTCAAAAAATAAATTAGTCACGACCTGCCCCTGCAAGGCAGGCACCTTTTTGGTACGGGTGGACAGCACTTCGCTAAAGCTAGCGGCAGTCTGCAACACCGTATCGTACTCATGGGGGGTAAAGTCTGCCAGTGAAAGGACGTGACGTCGCGTCCAGGTTGAAGTCACCATGTCGGTAATATGCAATACGATTTAGAGCGGAGCTATTAGTAAACTTCCGCTAGGCTGGGGTCTAAATCCGCAAAGCGGCGATCGCAGGTTGGAAATAACCCGTTGGGGATCAACCCCAAGGCGATGCCCTGGCTCTGGAACCACTAGGATATAAATCCCGATAAAACCATCAAAAATATAGTAGGTATTGGGTCAATGCTACCCGGATTTCATCCCCACAAACCAAAGTCTGCTGTTCTCTTGCTGCTGAGCAGTGCGCTACTCCTCACCCTAGGCGGCTGTGATCCCTCCCCAAAATCTGAGCAGTCAGGCAGGGCAACGCCGCAGCCTTTAACGTCCTCGCCATCGTCCTCAACCTTCATGGGTGCAGCCAGTCCGAATGGGGCATCAGCAGCTCCCGGTGCATCGGGTGCAGAACCAGAGGCGATCGCTACCCCTGCCGCCCAACTAGTTGAGGTCACCATCTACAAAGCAGATGATCAGTGTGTCAACTTTG
>JAYUYI010000249.1:0-1793 GCA_043752545.1 Thermoleptolyngbya sp. | reverse complement strand
TAGAGGCTTGTGCCACGCTGCACAGGCGGGGTTACGAAAATTACACCTTGCTCGTCGTGGGAAGTGGCTCTCAGCAGGAAGAATTGGCAGCGTTTTGTCAGGCAAACCACCTCAGCGATCGCGTGCAGTGGGCTGGGCGAATCAGCTATGACCAGATTGGCAGCTACTTTAGAAGCGCCGACGTGTTTGTCTTTCCCACGCAGGAAGATACCTGGGGTGTAGTGACGCTGGAGGCCATGCTGCTCGGTAAGCCCATCCTATGTTCCCAGGGGGCGGGCACATCAGAACTGGTGGTCAATGGCGAGAATGGCTACGTGTTTGCGCCAGATGCAGCCGACGAGTTAGCTGATCGCATGCAGACTTTTCTCGATCACCCGGAGATGATCGCGGCAATGGGCAAACGATCGCAGCAGATTATGAGTCAATACACGCCGATCTCGGCCGCGAAATGCTTGGCAGAAGTAACCGAACTGGTAACCGCTTCACCTAAGCCCAAATTGCAAACTTAAGTTCTCAAGGGTCTGACTGATGACTGCACCCAAAATTTCCATATTGACCCATGACATCGGCGGTGGCGCGTTTACGAATCTCTGTACTGATCTGGTGCGCGGCTTTCAAGAACTGGGGGCGGAGACTCATCTAGTGATTTTGGATGCTACTGAGAATGAGTTGGCTCGTTTTCCGGAACTGCCGATCGTGCCTCTCAAAGTCAAGCGTACGGCCTTTGCGCTGCCAGCAACCGTGCGGTATCTGCGGGAACATCAGCCGGATGTGCTGCTGCCAATGCCCTGGTATTTCAACGTTTTGGCAGTTTTGGCCCGTTCTTTAGCAGGGGTGAAAACAAAGGTGGTGCTGGGCGAACACAACATCATCAGCCTGGAAGCCAGCATCGAACACCGGAACAAGCCTCACCTGCGGTTTTTGCCCTTGCTGATGCGCTACACCTACCCCCACGCCGACGGGTTGGTAGGGGTTTCTAAAGACACGATCGTAGATCTGGTAGAAACCCTCAGAATCTCGGCGAATATTCCTATGCGAGTGATTCTCAATCCAATCGATGTCGATCGAGTGCAGCAGCGCTCTCAGGCGGCGATCGACCATCCCTGGTTCCAGCATTCCAACATTCCGGTGATTGTGACGGCTGCTCGGCTGGCTAAACAAAAGCAGCTAGATGGCTTACTGCGGGCGTTTGCTCAGGTGGTGAAAAAGATGCCGGCCCGCTTGTTGATTTTGGGCGAGGGGCCGCTGCGGGGAGAACTGGAGGCACTCAGTCAAGAACTCGGTGTGGCGAACGCCGTCTGGATGCCGGGCTACGATCCCAATCCTTACCGCTACATGGCGGCTGGTGATGTATTTGTGCTCGCTTCCGCCTGGGAGGGCTGCCCGATCGCGCTGCAAGAAGCCATGGCCTGTGGGGCAGCGGTGGTGGTGACAGATGCCCCAGGCGGCATGAAAGACATTGTGGAACACGGTAAATCGGGAGTGCTGGTCAGAGCAAATGATCCAGACGCACTAGCCGACGGAATTCTACACCTGTTGACCCAGCCAGAGCAAAGGCAGCATTATCGAGAGCAGGCAAACCAGCGATCGCAGGCGTTCCACTACCTAAGCGCCAGTCGTCAGTATCTCGATTTTTGTCAGGTTGTTTTGGCATCCCTCTCCAGCCATCCAGAGGTATCACGATGAAGGTTTTACTGTCAGCCTACGCCTGTGAACCGGGGCGGGGAACGGAACTGGGAGTTGGTTGGAACACTGCTTGGGAGATTGCCAAATTTCACGAAGTCTGGGTGTTG
>JAYUYI010000248.1:0-1793 GCA_043752545.1 Thermoleptolyngbya sp. | reverse complement strand
TGCGATTGCCTGACCGGGTCAGCGGTTTGATTTTGGTGGCAACGGCAGCGCGCCCGCGAGGCAGTCATCCTCCCATTAGCTGGCAAGATAACCTGTTGACTGGGGTGGCTGCCTTGGTCAACTGGGTGCAACCGGGTTGGCAGCCCAATATTGAACTATTTGGGAAGCGATCGCTGTTTCGCCATTTGATTCAGCAGCATACAGCCGAAGCCTATCGGTATATTGGCGACGCGGCAGTTCCGGCCTATTTTCAAACATCAGCCGCTGCTGACCGGGCGTTGAATCAAGCATTGCGAGCAGGCTACAATCGCCTGCCCGATCTGCCACAGATCCAGGTTCCTTGCCTCATGCTGGCCGGAGAATGCGATCGCCACATCACCGCTGCATCTAGTCAAGAGACCGCCCAAGCCCTGCCCAGCTGTGAGTGGCAGTGCTATCCCAGCACCGCTCATCTCTTTCCCTGGGAAATTCCTCAACAGGTATTGGCTGATGTCGATCGGTGGATTGCTGCCCACCCCGACGCTGTGGGCAGATCCGCGTGAGTGAGGTAACCCACCGTCTACGGGCACCTTCCGCAGGCGATCGCCGACCTCACGCTATCACGCCTAGTCTTGCAAGATGGCGCACGCTCCCATCAACCAAAAACCGCCGCCCTCGACATTACAGGTTCCTTCTCGTCATAAATAGTGAGCTGCTTGGGCCGACACCGCTTCACGACCGCCTTCATGTTTAACGCGCCTTCCTGGGTTAAATCTTCGAGATAACCCGCTTGAGAGAGGCTGGCCTCACCTGAGCTAGCAAAGGGGCCGAAGTAATAGGTACAGTGCGGATTTTCTGTGACCACTTCTACCCACCAGGCAGAGCCGAGCATTTGGAGAATATTTGTCCAGGTTTCTTTCATATGCCTTTGTCGCTTCTAATCATTTACTAGGAAATCACAAGCGCACTGAAAAAATTGTGTACTGATGGTCTTAAATTAACATCTTCTTTAGGAAAGACATAGCAAAAGATCTTGAATTGAAAAGGGTTCAGATCTATGTGGAAGCTGACTTCATAGCACTTCCTTAGAGAAAAAACCGCGTCTTTGCGTTTTCACAAAAAATACAGGTTTGGCTACATTCACGATTCTGCACGTCTGAACAGACCTGTTCAGGATTTTGCATTTCACATTAACACAGATATGCCGGAATCCCGTGATCCCGGCATACATTCATCTATCTATCCAAGCGTCCAGCGCATTGTCCACCGCCCCATGCACCGATCTGTGTGTGCATACATCTGTCAAGCCATCCATCGGTGCACTCTGCGTTTCACTTTTGCAATGCACTCAGGGACAGCGTGTTGGCCCAGCGCTGACGATATACCTCATATAGCGTCATTCCAGCCGCCACAGATGCATTCAGGCTAGAGGTGCTGCCACGCAACGGAATAGAGACCAACACATCGCAACCGCGCTGTATCAGCATTCCCAAACCCTCACCCTCCGAGCCGATCACCAGCACCGTAGCTTTGTGAAAGGTCACGGTGTTAATCGCTTGCCCAGACTCGGCGTCGGTGCCATAAATCCAGAAGCCAGCTTCCTTGAGTTCTTCTAGGGCTCGACTGAGATTGATGACTCGCGCGACCGGAAATTTCTCCAGTGCTCCGGCTGCCACCTTCATGACGGTAGAGGTTACCCCTACTGATCGGCGTTGGGGGATCACTAATCCTTGCGCGCCAATCGCCTCAGCCGTGCGGATAATGGCACCCAAATTGTGGGGATCGGTGATGCTGTCTGCCACTAAAATTACGGG
>JAYUYI010000247.1:0-1795 GCA_043752545.1 Thermoleptolyngbya sp. | reverse complement strand
CCAGCAAACCGCGATCGCGTCAATGCCCATCTTCATTCCGCATCTTTCCTATGGTGAAATCAATTTCTGCCTTCTTTCAAGTGTTCCAAAGCCGCAAGATGGCAGCGCTACTGCTCTTGGGCTTTGCCTCGGGGCTGCCGCTTTTTCTCACCAGCAGAACGCTGCAAGCTTGGATGACGTTGGAGGGGGTAGATTTGGGCGCGATCGGGTTGTTTAGTTTGGTGGCATTGCCCTATTCACTCAAGTTTCTGTGGTCGCCGTTGCTCGATCGGTTTGTGCCTCCGTTTCTGGGGCGGCGGCGGGGCTGGCTGGTGATTGCACAGGTGGGGCTAACGGTAGCGATCGCGGCGATGGCGTGGCAAAACCCAAAACAATCGCTGCAACTGTTAGCCATCAATGCTTTGTTGATTGCTTTTTTTAGTGCTAGTCAAGATATTGCCTTTGATGCCTACCGCACCGATTTATTAGAACAGCGGGAGATGGGGGCAGGGGCTGCTATTTCGGTACTGGGCTATCGGGTGGCGCTGTTGGTCACAGGTTCACTAGCGCTAATTTTGGCCGACCAAATGTCTTGGCCACTGGTGTATCTATGTTTGGCTGGGTTGATGCTGCTGAGCGTATTCTACTCCGTCTGGGCTCCTGAGCCGATGGGAGGCGATCGCTCTCCCGAAACGCTAGCCGACGCGGTGAGGCTCCCCTTTTTAGAGTTCTTTCAGCGCTCTGGCATCTGGCGAGGAGTTTTGATTCTGGTATTCATTGTCCTGTACAAATTTGGAGATGCCCTGGTCAACAACATGGCAACCCCGTTTTTGCTGCAAACCGGGTTTAGCCAGACCGATATTGGGGCAATTCAAGGCGGCATGGGCTTACTGGCCACGATTGTCGGGATTCTGGCTGGCGGCGCGCTGTTGAGTCAGTTAGGGATTAATCGATCGCTTTGGGTATTTGGTGGGCTGCAGGCGCTGAGCAATCTGGCCTATTTTGCCCTGGCAAATTTGGGACAAAACTACCCCACCATGGTGCTGGCGATCAATATCGAAAACTTCTGTGGCGGGCTAGGAACAGCGGGCTTTGTCGCATTTTTGATGAGTTTGTGCAATCCCAGTTTCTCGGCCACCCAGTAC
Source organism: Thermoleptolyngbya sp. (assembly GCA_043752545.1). Classification (GTDB taxonomy): domain Bacteria; phylum Cyanobacteriota; class Cyanobacteriia; order Elainellales; family Elainellaceae; genus CASBQJ01. The sequence continues at coordinate 671 of JAYUYI010000247.1, read as the reverse complement.
GCCTTGCTCTCTAGTCTCATGGCAGTCAGCCGCGATATTCTGGTGGCTCCAGCCGGCAAACTGGCCGAACAAACTGGGTGGCCGCTGTTCTTTTTGCTAACGCTAGTGGCCGCTGTCCCAGGGCTAGCACTGTTGCCCTTTTTTGCTCCCTGGAATGACCAAAGCGAGATAGAGAAATAGTAATATTGGATAATGAGAGGAGTAAACTAAAACACTAAAAAGCACTGAACATATAAGCTTCAGTGGTTTTTGGCAATTAAGCTGGTGACAAGACTCGAACTTGCGATCGGCTGATTACAAATCAGCTGCTCTATTTTGTAAAAGCCTTACGTGGCGAGCTTTTCAATAATCAGAAAAGATAGATTTTTCAACTTTATCTCAAACCTTATCTCAATCACAAAAAAGCAGGTAACTTTGGGTATTGTTAGAGGACTTTGACAGCATCAGATTCAAGCAAGTTTATGGTGAGGGAACTGAACTAATTAGGGTCTTCAGGATTTGATATTACAGTGTAACAGTCTATACATTTCTAAGATATGCAGCCATTATTAACTCAAATACTAAGCTTAGAGGGCTCTTTAGGAAAAGGTATGCTGATGTTCACTGCGAACAATTTAGCCGTAGGCAGGCAGTCCGAAAGTCCCGAAAATCCGTTGTCTTGCCTCATAGCT
>JAYUYI010000246.1:0-21959 GCA_043752545.1 Thermoleptolyngbya sp. | reverse complement strand
TTCAGGATGCCCTGACTCAACTCCCCAGCCGAACCGCGTTACTCCAAGCCGTGCAGCAGGTCTTACTGGCGGACAGCGCGTCGTTTGCAGTGGTCTATCTAGATTGTGACCAGTTCAAGCTGATTAATGGCTCCTTGGGGTACGGCATTGGCAATCAACTGCTAGTCGCCATCGCCGAACGGCTACAGCACCATCTGCGCCCCGGTGATGTGTTGGCTCGGGTCGGGGAGGATGAATTCTGCTTCTTGCTGCGCTCGGTCGACCATGCGATCGCCCTTGAGCTTTGGATTCAAACTGTGCTTCAGAGTTTTAACCCGCCCTTTACCATTGCGGGTTGTGAAATTTTTATGACCGCTTGCATGGGCATCGCCATGGGTCATAGCGGCTATCAGCACCCCGAAGAACCCCTACAAGATGCCGACACGGCAATGTACAAAGCTAAACTCTGGGGCAAAGGCTGCCATCAATTTTTTGACCCGCAAATGCATGTGGCAACTTTAAACCGTTTGACGTTAGAAAACGACCTGCGGCGGGCGCTAAAGCTGCATGAATTTATTGTCTACTATCAGCCGATCGTTAATTTACGCACCCAGAAAGTTGAAGGATTTGAGGCATTAGTCCGGTGGCAGCATCCCGATCGCGGCATGGTGATGCCTGGGGAGTTTATCCCTTGTGTGGAAGAAACGGGGCTGGTTGTGCCGCTGGGAATGCTGGTGCTAAAACAGGCGTGCCAGCAGCTGCAACGATGGCACCAGCAAGGGTGGACAGACTTGACCATGAGCGTCAATCTATCGGTTCGCCAGTTTGCCTCACCTTCCTTGCTGGCAGATATCGATCAAATTTTGGCAGAAACTGCGCTTGATCCTACCTACCTCAAGCTAGAAATTACCGAAAGTGCGATTATGGACAATGCCCAAACGGCGATCGCCCTCACCCAACAATTGCGATCGCGGCAGATTCAGATCAGCATTGACGATTTTGGCACCGGGTACTCGTCCTTGGGCTACCTGCACTGCTTTCCGGTCAACAGCCTCAAGATCGATCGCTCCTTTGTCAGCCAAGTTCAAGAAGGCAATTGTGATTATCAAGTGATTAGTACAATCGTGGCATTGAGTCAGCAGCTAGGATTGACCGTCGTCGCCGAGGGGATTGAAACTCCACACCAACTTAAATGGCTCCAGAAACTGGGGTGTGAATTTGGCCAAGGCTATTTATTTTCTAAACCTCTATCGGCGGCAGATATTGAGATGGTTTACTTGCAGCGAGACTATGAAAAGATTTGTTAGCCTCAGTGACCAGACGATTCACTCATCTCACTTATGGGGGCGATCGCCCGCCGTTTGAGTGCGATACCAGTGCTGCCATTCTCTAGAGCTGCGGATTGCCAACCACAGCAGCAGCAGGGCAATTAGCCCGCCTTCACGCGGCGCATCAAAGGCAAGCAGGACGAGCAGCACACACAATAGGTCTTGGGCAAAAATCACCCAAATTGGCACCGCCTGCAGCCGATAAAACCAGCCAACTTGAACCAATTGCAGCAGTAGGGCTAGCAGCCCTCCCACAATCCCGATTAAAGGTAGCAATCGTTCATCGGCTTGGGTGAGGCGAGCTACAGAAATACCTGCGATCGCCCCTACTATTGGGCTAAAGATTAATTCTATCCACTGTAAAATTTTGCGAGCTAAGCGATCTTTTGAAAGCAGCAGCTCTACCAACGACCAACTAACCAATATCCCCAGCACCAATGGCTGCGGCACGCGAGATAAAATAGGCACATTAGACCACAGACTCTGACGCTGTAAGAGTCCAATTAGCAACAGTGGCAGCGCAATCCGGATACCTGCGGCGGCTGAGGCTGAAAGGGCAGCCAGAAGTTCAATCATTGTCCCAATTTACCCTCACCCAAATAAAATGGGCACCCACCCATCCAATCAAGCCATGTTATTCAAATCTAACGTCAGTCCTAGTTAAAAGACCAAGAACTGACATCAAACGCCCCAGGCAGGACTCGAACCTGCGACCGATTGCTTAGAAGGCAATTGCTCTATCCGGCTGAGCTACTGGAGCTAGAAACTTACTTGCAATCTACTCTTACTCTAGCATTCACTTTTTTGACAAACGTTACTCAAAAATTAAAAAATGGGCAAACTAAGTCATCTTGACCCAAATCTATAAAAACTGCCATCATCTCAGTGTTTTGGGGCTAGCGGTTACAGGCTAAACTAGCCTAGCAATCACGATGTACACTTAAAATCAACCCATTTGTGTAAGTTCTTTGAGAATACGGGTCTTTGCCCAACACCCCGCCCCTGATAGGAGACAATTGGCAGCGTCATGTTTATCTTAAAGCGGCAGGATGTTGAAATCACGAGCGTTCAGCACCTTAAGAAAGATCAACAGATTCCGATTCTCCAATACCAGGGGCAGTCATTTCGGTTGATCAGTATCTTTAATGCAGCTCAGGAAGAAGACGCTAAGGCGTTTTGGCGTGACCTAACCGATAATCGCGGCAAAGCTTGCGTACTCTTAGAAGAACCCGATCGCTATAGTGTGTGGGGTAAAGTTCGGCTCGATCAACTGGGATCTGACGGGGGAGATGCCTCAGAAGCCGCCACACCGCCAGCCTCCATTCAAGCCTGTTTGCTGATTTTGCAGGCCATGTATCTAGACATTGAAGATTTACTGGGGGCGCGGCAGGCTGGCCTGTTCCAGAAAGAAATATCGGCGGTGTTTCGGCAGTGGCGCTTTCCTCAAACGGAGACGCCTGATGCGATTAACCAACTTTTGACTGTAGACCCATTAGCGACGCTGCAAGTTCCCTTATGGCAAGAACATCACCTCAATACGCTGCTACAAGAACTGTTTCGGCTAGGCAAGCAACATTTTGGCAATGCTAGCTTTACTGGACGAGTGATGGAGGCCCTTCAAGATATGTCTCTAGGCGATCGCACCAACTTTATGGCATGGCTGCAACACTCTCCCACTGGCAACGATTGGAAATAGCTGTAGTTTCTGCAAGCGGGTGGAGGATCTTGATTGGCACCGAGGACGTTGCGTTGATCAATCTACTGGGAAAAAGTGAGCAAGGCCGGAAATTTCTGGTTTAATTTGACAAACATACTTATTTTTTCCTACATCTATAGATGGATAATTTGGCTGGATGACTCCTAAATTAAGTTGGCTGATCAGGTCACTGCTAAATAAAGCTCCTCTAATAAACTCGATGTGCAACTTGATTCTGCAAAGGCTTGGTCTTCCGTGGAGCAGGCATCTTGCCTGCTCAATCTGGACGGGCAAGATGCCCATTCCACAATGCTTTCAAGCAAGTTGCACATCGCATTAACAAATAATTTACTTTGGTTTGATTTTGGCTCCCTAACCTTAGAGACCAGCTTCCATCAAACCGCTTGACCGTCTTTCCCTACATCTGAGGAGCACTACCGTGAATCAGAAGTCTTCTGGCTCCGCATCTCTATTGTCCGTTCAGGTCATCATTGTCGCACTGCTAGCTTGGGGCATCTTTGCCCTGCTGTTTTTTCTACTATTTAGTGTGCCGCTGCCGGGGCAAGAGCGCCCTGGTTGGTATAGCGTTACTACCTATGTACTAGAAGACACAGCATTTCTAGTGGCTGCCCTGCTCTGTTTTCGCAATTATGGCAGTTCCCAAATTGTTAGCGGTCGCTCAGTCTGGCTGCTAATTGGCTCAGGCATGCTGTCTTTTTTTATTGGCAATTTAATTTTGGGACAGTGGGAAATTGGCTGGGGTAAAGAGCCAGATGTGTCTCCAGCAGATGTTTTCTACCTGTTGATGTATGTGTTGGTGGGGACGGGCATGGTGCTGGCCGTCACCTCTAGAAAGCTCAATCTAAGTTTCTTGCAAGTTCTGATTGTGTTTGGCATTGGTATTGTGGGAGCGGCCTTCGCCTGGTTTATCTATAACGGCGCGGGAGATGAGGCGACCTTCCTATTTGAAGCCCCGGCGATCGCCCAAACGGCACCTGTAGAAGCGCCGCCACCTCCTGCAGTATCCCCAGACGCTGCTCCCATTATTGCTCCTGCCCCTTTAACAGCACCCTCAATCGTTGCTCCAGCCGTGACCGCTCCCCCTGTTGTTCCGGCTAGCCCAGCTGTTCCAGCTAGCCCAGCGGTTGAGGCCGCTGGTGAGACCGCCGCTGAAACAGCCGCCGATGTACCAGCCTGGGCACTGGCGCTAGAAGAGCTGTTTGCGCCCCTGGGCGACTCGTTGGCGATCGCCTATGTCGCGGGAGACATTGTGCTGCTGATGTCGGCTACGATGCTGCTGCTAGCCTTTTGGGGCGGACGGTTTTCCGTATCTTGGCGCTTTATTGCCGCCGCTGCCATTTGCTTTTATGTAGCAGACATGTGGTTTCTCTATGCCACCCGCTTTGTCTCCGATTATCAAACGGGCGGATTGCTAGAAGTATTTTGGATCTTTAGTGCTTGCCTATTTGGCATTGGAGCAGCGCTAGAGTATGACCTATCTAGCCGCTCTCGTCGCTCTAGCCGCAGGCGCAGCTAGCTTCCCGGCTATATTTTGGCTATATTTTGGCTAAAAGGACAGCGTTGCTGCTGTTTCCTATCCTGCTATGAATAACTACAATAAGGAGAATGATTGCAGCTATAAACCTGCAAACAAGGTTAAACCTGCAAACAAGGTTGAATTCTAAGCTAGAGTTAAAATCTGAGTTACGATCGATCAGGCTTCGCTTGACTACCTCCACTTGGAGTAGCAAGTCTAGCGTTGGCGCAATTCTCGTTGGAATCGCCCTGTAGACTGCTGACGGGAACTGGACACGGCATGCCACCTACAAAACTTTCTGATACAGACAAGCAAGAAATTCTCGCGCTCTATCGCCAGACCGAAGAAACGACATCTTCTCTGGCTGAGCGTTTCGCTGTGAGTACGTCTACCATCAGCCGTATTTTGAAACAAACTCTGGCAGAAACAGAGTACGACAGCCTGATTCAGCAGAAGCGGAGTGGGTCAAACCGAGCAGAGTCCAAGGCGGCGCTAGCTGCAAGCTCTGACGTCAGTCAGCTCATGTTGCCCGATCCAATCGTGCCGACAGCTGTGGCTGAGCCGAGCGATGAGGTGGAACTAGCGCTAGAATCTGAGGCGCTTGCAGCAACGGAGATGGAGTCGGATGACCCTGACGAGTCGGGTTCTGTCCGTCGGCAGCGTAAGCGTTCGTCAACGGCGATCGCCAAACCCGTTAAGCCTGCCCCCATCATCAAGCCATCCGTTGCGGCATCGGTTTTGGCACCGGTTTTGGCCAGCCCCGCCGAGGCTGAAGATGAATCGCTTGAGCTGGACACTAACAACATTGCACCCGTTAGCTCGAGAAAGCGAAAAGGGGTAGCTGCCGAAGCCCCGGTTCTAGCTGAGCTAGAGGCCGTCGAGCGAGATATTCTCAAGAAGGAGAAGGTGTTTGATGATCTTGAAGACGAGGACGACGAGGACGACGACCTAGAGGAGGAAGAGCTAGAGGATGACGACGATGACGATGACGATGACCTCGCCGCCGATGCAGACGAGCTGGATAACCTGGCGTCGATGCATATTCCGCTGGGCAAGCCTCTGCACATTCTGCCCCTGTCAGAAGCCGCCATTCCTCGAATCTGCTATCTAGTCGTCGATCGCACCTCCGATTTAGTGACTCGGCCACTGAAAGACTTTGCTGAGCTGGGTCAAATTCCAGAGCACGAAGTTCAAGAAAAAACGCTGCCTGTCTTTGACAATCACCGCGTGGCTAAACGGTTTATGCGGCGGATGCAGCGGGTCGTAAAAATTCCCGATGGTCGGGTGTTTCTCAAGGTTGGCTCTTATCTCCAGGCAAAAGGTATCACCCGGCTGCTGATCGATGGTCAGGTTTATTCGCTTTAGGGCGCTGGAGGGGATGGCCTAAACCTGTAGTTATTTTTTGCCTTGCTGGCTTCGATCCCTTCAATCGCCTGATTATTCATTAAATTCATCATCTTCGGGCTGTAGCCGTTTCTGCGGAGTGCGGCCAGTCGGCAATATTAGTGCGGCACCTATCATGCCAATGGATGTACTCAAGCCGAGCAATAGCCCAACTGGGATTTGCACCGATTGCAACATCAAAAACCGAAGCGAGACGGGTGTGGCATTTTGTACAGATACCAGGGCGATCGCACTCACCCAGGTTGCCAGTAACAGGGAGGCTAGAAAATTGAGCATAGAAAATTTAGCTTGGGGGAGAAGGTGTGCTCACGGCTGGAACGCAGCTATCTGTTAGGCAAACCAATAAAATCGATTGGATTTTGGCGTCTGTTTGATATTGCTGAGTTTCATTTAACTCTCCGCTGGGCGAGGGATAGATTCCTGCGCTCTGCTGGCTGCCATTACCTGTCGCAAAGGAAATGCTAGGCGCAGGTTGACGCTGAAACCGCACATATTCGCGCGATTCATTTTGGGTATTGAACGACAGCGTTGCCTGTCCGTAGACCTGTTCTGCCTGCTCAATCAAACTCCCTGGCCCCACGCCTTGTGCCGTCTGAAAGCTAGGGTTATCGGTCAACAATCCCTGAATCGTGTCCTCATCTGTAAACGTGCTGCCCGCCAAATATAAGATATGAAACTGAGTTGCTCCAGCTTGAGTGACGGCGATCGCGTCAAAATCTACTATGAACGGCGACTTGACAGAAAACTCTGCTGTGGGCATCGCTTGCTTCAAATCGCCTAACGTCATCCCCAACCGAGCTGTCCCCATCCCCTCTGCTGAAATGGTAGTACTTTGCACCGCTGGAGTGGGCGACGTGGCAGCAGAGGCATTAGGGTTAGGCGTTGGCTCAGCCCCCGATGAGTCCGAACTGCTGGCGGAAGTGCCGCCTGACGGTAGCAGCGATGACGCGGGTGATTTATTACATCCTGCTAGCGCAATCAAGAGGCCAGCCAACACATAGCGGTTAAATAATCGGATGCGGATGCTCATGGATGCAGTGGTCTGGTGACATAGAGTGGCAGTAAACCGATAAAAAGTATAACCGTCGGCATTCAACCTCGTGCAGATTAGCTTCTTTTAATCACAGGTCAACCACACCTTGGCTGAATTACACTTTGGCTGAATTACACCTGGCCTGAACTACATCTGAGCCAGCGGATTCATCCACAGCAGCATCGTTCGCTTCAGCTGATTGAAATCTCGAAAGACTTCTTGCCGCATGAATTGACCGATCGCATCTAGAGGGGTGAAGGCTGAACCAGCTTGCCACTTTAGATCTTGCCCCAACGGCGTTAGATGATTGCCTTTCAATGTATGGAGCGTCGTCAAATCTGGAAAGCGGCGGAGCATCACCTCCATCAGCGGTCCGGTCTGGTCGATATCATCGGCGGTAAACTGAATGAGTAAATTGCGCCGTACTGGATAGTGACGTTCGATTAAGTGAAACGTTTCCAGTGGGGAGGGAGTAAACTCGACGTCAAACGCCGGAGCAAACTGGGAGAACTGCTCAAAAAAGGGAATTGAGCGTCGAGCTGGGAAATTATTGAAGGATACAAAAACATTGCCAGCCCGCTCTGACTGAAGCATACTGCCAATCAGTAAGTGGAGCTTGCAGCCCATGCTGTGCCCGACCCCGTAAATCGGCAAATATCGCCGCTTCAGCACCCGGCTTTGCAAATAATCTAACGTTTGCTCAAAGGCGCGAGCCACTTGACGGGCGATCGCCTCATGGTCAAACGTGTTGATAAACGGAGTAGCCACCACCACATACCCTTGATCTGCTAGAAATTCGAGCAACGCCCGATAGGTAACTTGGGGAGCGGCTGCCACAAACGCCCCGCCCAAAAAATGCACAATAGCGGTAGGTCTTGGTGGCACCAACACCCAGTTACCAGAAATTTCCTGCCAGTCCATAAACCTCAAAAGTGTTTAAGCCGTTTCCATGCTAACGCGCAGGCCATGTTCTGGAGATCGCGTTGGTTTTTGTTGAAAACGCCACCAGAAAAAAGTTTCTTTAAGAGAAGTTAACCCAAATGGGGGATGTTTGAAGCATGAGGTTCGCATAGATTACACAGTCAAACCTGCAATTTAATCAATATAGAGCACAGCAGTAGATGGCTTACCTTTCAGGACTTAACTGAGGCAAGATCTGGATTGCAAAAAGTATTTTTGTACTATATCTTATAGTTGGTTATTTAGGTGCCAATCGGCTCAATCTCAATAGTCTACTTTTCCCAGCAGTCTTTACTCCACTATTCTTTACTCAAATAACGCTGCTTTACTCTTTCCTACTTTACGCCATGTGCAACTTTGCCGAACCCCCTCACCCTTTTCATGTATGCCGAAGGCTTTAAGCCCTCTCCCAGAGCGGGAGAGGGACTTTGAGCCACTCTGGCTCCCCTTCTCCCACAAGGGGAGAAGGGGATGAGGGCGGATTGAAAGTTGCACACCGCGTTACTTTATATTTTTTTACACTATTGGACTGCTCGTCTGTTTTCCCTTCAACCTCTCTCTAACTCAGCAAGGTATCAATGATTAATGTCAAGGTTTTGCGCGCTGGCCGACTTGCTGGCACAGCTCTACTAGTCTCGTTACTGGCAGGCGCTTGTGGAGGTGGTGCACCATCGGCACCGCAAGGCCCGCCCGCCATGCTGGTACAACTGCAAACCGTTAAGAGCAGCTCATTGCTAGATACCTCAGAATTTGTCGGAGCGTTAGAGGCGCAGGCCAAGGTTACCCTCAGCCCAGAAGTGGACGGCCGAGTGGTGCAAATTTTTGTCAAGCCGGGTGATGTGGTGAAAGTTGGTACCCCCATTGCTCAACTGCGCAGTGGCAAAACCCAGGCGTCGGCCAGTGGCGCGGTGGCGGATGTCAACGCGGCTCGAGCTGCGCTCAATACCAACGCCGCACGGGTCAAGGCCGCAGAGGCCGACCGAGATAGTGCAGCGGCTGATGTGCGACTGCAAGAATCAGATCTACAGCGGACTCAAACGTTGGTGAGTCAAGGTGCTCAGTCGCAGCAAACCCTAGACCGTGCCAGAAATAGTCGAGATACAGCGATCGCGGCTCTGCGGTCTGCCGAAGCAGATATCCGGGCGGCTCAAGCTGCCCTAGCCGAATCTAGTGCTGAAGTTGCTCGATCTGAAGCAGACCGCGCTGTGGCGGCAGAAGATTTGCAAGATAAGCGAGTGCTGGCTCCGATCGCGGGTGTGGTTGGCGATATTCCGATGAAAGTGGGCGATGTTGTCAGTAGCACCACGACTCTAACCAGCATTATTCAAAATAATGCCCTAGACCTCAACATTTCAGTGCCAATTGAACGCAGCCGACAGTTACGAGTTGGGATTCCGGTTGAACTGCTAGACGAGCAAAATCAGCCGCTGCTGCGTGGACGGATCAGCTTTGTATCGCCGGAAGTGAGTACGTCTAACCAAGCCATTTTGGCAAAAGCGACCTTTGTCAACGATGGGAGTTTACGCGATGGCCAACTGGTGCGCACCCGAATTATTTGGAGCACCAAACCCGGTGTACTGGTGCCAACCGTTGCCGTCACCCGAGTGGCTGGCCAGACCTTTGTGTATGTGGCAGAACAGGCCGAGCCTGCTGCTAATCCAGCTAACGCTGCCGGGGATGCCGCCGCAGACACTGCCGCCGCCCCTGCGCCCGCCGATGGCCAACCCCCAGCTAGCCAGCCTCAGCAAATCGCTCGGCAGCGTCCGGTCACTTTGGGCACTATTCAAGGCAACCAGTATCAAGTGATTTCTGGTGTGAAGGCGGGTGAAGACATTGTGGTTTCTGGGATATTGAACCTGTCGGATGGTATTCCGATTACGGTGGGGCAGGCCGTGAGTGAGCAGCCTTAGGCAACTGCCGGAGGTCTGCCGTCGGAGGTCTGCCTCATGCCTCATGCGATCGCGCCGCTGCGTTAACAGATCAGGCAACCGTTAATTCACGCGATGTGCAACTTTACCGTTGAAACCCTTGATTTCCCATGAGGTGGGCATCTTGCCCGCCCAAGCTGGACGGGCAAGACGCCCATCCCACAAGACTTTAGATCAAGTTGCACATCGCGTTAATTCATAATTTTTTAGCTTCAAACATCTTCAAAGGATTGGCTGCTCTCGTCCCTCCATCTCCGTCCCGTCCTCTCCTCCTGTTTCCTCATGTTCGCCAATTTTTTCATCAAACGCCCAATTTTCACCTCTGTTTGCTCCATCGTCATTGTGTTTTTGGGAGCGGTGGTATTACCTACGCTGCCGATCGCCCAATTCCCCGACATTAGCCCCAAGCAAGTGGTTGTCACAGCCAACTACCCTGGAGCTGATGCAGAAACGGTAGAGAGTGCAGTCACCAACCTATTGGAGCAAGAAATCAACGGGGTAGAGGGGCTGAAATATATTAGCTCTAGCAGCGGCAGCGATGGCACCAGTCAAGTTACCGCTACGTTTGATGCCGCGCAAGATGTCAATATTGCAGCGGTCAACGTCCAGAGTCGGGTGTCGCGGGTGGAAGCCCGTTTACCTGACCTGGTGACTCAAACTGGGGTGACGGTAGCGCAGCAAAACAGTAACTTTTTGATGGCGATCGCCCTCTACCCCGAAAGCAACGCCTATAACAGCCTATTCCTCAGCAACTATGCCGATACCTACATGCTGGAGGCGCTGAAGCGGATTCCCGGCGTCGGTGGAATTGAGATTTTTGGCGAACGTAAATATGCCATGCGGCTATGGCTCGACCCCAATCGTCTCGCTAGCCGTAGTTTGACGGTGCAAGACGTATCCGATGCGATTCGGGAGCAAAACATTCAAGTTGGGGCAGGGCAACTGGGGCAACAGCCCGCACCCGACGATCAGGAATTTCAGCTGAACCTGCGTGCCGTTAGCCGCCTCAAGGAGCCAGCAGAATTTGAGAACTTGGTGCTCAAAACCGGAGCCGATGGCACGCTGGTACGGCTCAAAGACGTGGGACGGGTGGAACTAGGGGCAGAGAACTACGGCACATTTTTGACCTACAACGATATTGAAGCGGTCGGATTGGGGATTACCCAACGAGCAGGCACCAATGCTCTGGAAACGGCAGAGGCGATTCGCGCCCAGATGGCAGATCTGGAGAAATCCTTCCCGCCAGGAATGAAGTACGCGATCGCCTTTGATACCACTATGTTTGTTTCTGCGTCTCTACAAGACGTGGTTAAAACGCTGATTGAGTCGGTGGTATTGGTGGTGCTGGTCATTTTTGTCTTTTTGCAAGACTGGCGCACCACATTGATTCCAACGCTCACCATTCCGGTGGCGTTACTGGGGACATTTATTTTTACGCGCCTGTTTGACTTCTCCATCAATAGCTTGACCCTATTTGGCCTCACCTTGGCTACAGGTGTCGTGGTGGATGACGCCATTGTGGTGGTAGAAGCGATCGCCGGGAAAGTCCAAGATCAAGGGATGAACCCCGTTCGCGCCGCTGCTGAGGCCATGCAAGAGCTAACGGGAGCTGTAATTGCTACTTCACTGGTGTTGATGGCGGTATTCTTGCCAGTGGCGTTCTTTCCAGGTACCACTGGAGCCATTTACCAGCAGTTTGCCCTCACAATTGCCTTTTCGGTTGCCGTTTCGACCTTCAATGCCTTAACCCTATCCCCAGCTCTATCGGCGATTTTGCTGCGACCTCGCTCTAGCGAGCCAGGAGTCCTAGAGAGATTATTTGGTGGATTTAACCGCTTTCAAGATCGCGTCCGCATCCAATATCAGCGATCGCTTGTCTGGCTAATTCAGCTCAAATATGTGTTCCTGGCCATCTTTGTGGCAGGGTTATTTTTCACAGCCTGGGTTTACACCCTGGTACCATCTGCCTTCTTGCCAGAAGAAGATCAAGGCTATTTCATTACACTGGTGCAGGCTCCAGAGGGGGTTTCGCTCAACTACACCAAAAAAATTCTTGACCAAGCTTCAGCCAAAGTGCGCCAGAACCCCGACGTGGCCTCCAACTTTGCCGTTACGGGCTTTAGCTTTGCGGGCGTAGCACCCAACCAGGGCATTATGTTTACCCTGTTGAAACCCTGGGAAGAGCGAAAAAAGGCGTCTCAAACCGTAGAAGCGATTATTCAAGAGGAACAAGGCAAGTTTTTTGGCATGCCTCAAGCCCGAATATTTTCGTTGAACCCGCCCCCAATTCAAGGGTTGGGTAACTTTGGTGGCTTCCAGATGGAAATGCAAGATCGGCGCGGTAACTTACCCCTAGATGCCTTTGTCGGTAATTTGTATCAGCTGCTGGGTGCCGCCAACCAGAACCCCAATTTGCAGGCTGTCTTTTCTACCTATTCAGCCAACACGCCCCAGTTATTGGTAGAAGTGAATCGCGATCGCGCCAAATCGCTCAACATCAACATCGACGATATTTTTGATACCCTGCAAAGCTTCCTGGGTTCGCAATACATCAACGACTTCAACCTAGACCAGCGCAGCTACCGCGTTTACCTGCAAGCCGACCAACAGTTTCGCTCCAAGCCCGACGATGTGAAACAGCTTTATGTCCGCTCTCAAGACGGACAAATGGTATCACTGGGCAACTTGCTGACCATCACGCCCGTTACCACTGCCCAGGCGATCACCCACTACAACCTATTCCGCTCCATTTCAGTGCAGGGGGGCGCGGCACCGGGCAAGAGTTCGGGGCAGGCGATCGCTGCTATGGAAGCAACCGCTGCCCAGGTGCTGCCCAGCGGCATGGGTTACGAATGGACAGGTACCGCGCAAGAAGAGCTAGAAGGCGGCGGGCAAGCACCCCTACTGTTTGGCTTTGGCTTGATTATGGTGTTCTTGGTGCTGGCAGCCCAGTACGAAAGCTACATCGACCCAGTGATCATTATGCTGACGGTGCCGCTGGCGATTTTGGGCGCACTGGGGGCACAGTTTCTACGCGGCTTGCCGAATGATATCTACTGTCAGGTGGGGCTGATTATGTTGATTGGTCTGGCCAGCAAGAACGCCATTCTGATTGTGGAATATGCCAACCAGCTGCGAGAAAAGGGGCTTTCGATTACAAAAGCGGCGATCGAAGCGTCTCAAGAACGGCTGCGACCCATTTTGATGACGGCCTTCTCGGGCTTAGTCGGCTTCTTTCCGCTAGTGATCGCCAGCGGTGCCGGGGCGGCAAGTCGGCGATCGCTGGGCACAGCGGTTTTCGGCGGTTACCTGGTGGCGACCTTCTTAGGCTTATTCGTGGTGCCAATTCTCTATATCTTGATCAAGACGGCAAGCGATCGCATCTTCCCACCGCGAGAAACCCCAGACTTGGATCAGATAGAAGCCCCGCTTCCTCCCCAAAAAGTCAGCCCCTAATAGACTTAATCGCCCCCACCTGATCCACACCTAAACTGATCCACAAAACTCTTGAGGCATTATCCTAACGCCATTTAGCTTTAACCAGAGTGATTGTTGTAGCACTTGTTTTGACACCAAGTACCGAAACAATCACTCTTGGGCACCCGCTCTAAAGTTCTGCTACAGCCCGCTCAATCAACCGACGAGCCAGGGTTTGGGTACCAGTATGCGAGTAGTACTTGACTGCAATATCCAGAAAAGCACCCAGATAATCTAGCTTGTCCTTGGTAACATCGACAAACTTTGTCAGATTATCGATTACCTTATCTTGAGTCAGGCTGTTAGAGGTGACAAAACTACCCATCCAGCCCTTGACCGAATCAAAGCTTTCGCCAATAAAGTTCAGCTTGCCTTCAGAATTATTGCCTGGGATCAAATCGCTGACTCCCTTAAATGTTTGGTTTTGCTCCAACTCTTTAGGGGTTAGCCCCTGAATGGTTGCCGTTCCCTTTTGGATAAATTCGGGCCCCAGCGGCACCAACCCGTCGAAGCACACCAACGCCGCCATCCGCATTAAGGACTCACCGCTATAATCACCCAAGGCTCCCAAGAAATCGCCAATGCTATCGCCGGGGATGCCATTAATTTGGCAAAACGCGACTAGTTCTGTCACCAGCTTGACCGTCAGGTCAATGCTTTGAGCTTTTTCGGGCTTGGGCGTCAGTCGATCCAAAAATCCTAGGAACGAAATGTCTTGCCCAATTTTGTTGGCCATGGCAGCCGCACCTAAGGCACCCGAAGCGCTGTCTACCGTTTGATAGAGCCAATGGGCCCGTTGATAGCCCTGAGACTTATCGTTGAATAAGGCCACAGCCCGTTCGCCAATTTGTTGAATCATGGCGGGATCCGTTTCGCCCGTCACCGTTTGGATGGTCTTGTTGAAGCCTGTTAAGTTCTGCCACTGCCCCGGAATGACAAAATCAAGCGACTTCAGCGCCATCACCGTCACACCCCCCGTGGGTAGGTCGTCCACGAGTTCGTAAATGGATTTGCTCATAATCAAAACTCTCTAAATCACGTCTTTAGCATTGCTTTCACCCCGGTCGAAACGCAGAGCGAGCCGACCATCATTTCCTGGTTATTCCAACTTTGACAACCCAATCAAATCAAATTTTTGTAGCCACGCCCGACGATTTTCCTTGGTGAAGGAGGGGTCGCGGGTCAGAGCTTTGACCTGATAACGACCTGAAACCAGCACCCCGGTTTGGGTATTGCCAATTTCTAGGACGGGGTATCCCGACAGTTTCTCGCTGCTGGCCTGATATTTTTGGGCAGCGGCAGGCAAGCTAGTCGTGTCAGAAATAGACAGCATGCCGACGTCTTTGCTATCTTGCTTCAGCTTGGCTTCAGCAAACCCTTTCTTTTCTTGAACAAATACGACCTGATAGCCCTGACCCGAGGAGGGGAAAAACTTGTTGAAGCTACTGCCTTGTTCGGCATTTTTAGCAACAGCCGCAGGAGCACCCTTTTGGGTCGTCTCTTGTTGGACTTGGGCGTAGGGCGACGTGTCGGCCTTGCTACAAGCTGTCGCAAACAGTAGGGTAGACAGTAATAGGGCAGCTAGGGCATTACGCCAACGAGGGAAGAACATCATACTCTCCTTTGCAAATTGTCTAGAGTGAGGGTGCGTCTAATTGAGGCTCAGTTTGAGGCTCAGTGCGTTTTGTGGGTTTCCATGATGAAGCATACCGTTTCAGCTTGTGTCTGCTGAATTTGCTGCTGAAAAGCTTAATGGATGAAACCAATTATCAGGGACAGGGCGCTTTCCTAGCTCTATCGCTAGGCAGGCATGATTGTTTTTCTGTACTATTTGGATGACCGTTATTTGGATGACTGTTATTTGGATGACCGTTATTTGGATGACCGTTTGATCTACGCTTGGTTCGCACCATGTCTCCTGCCAGTTTTCAATCTGAACGATCTGCCGCCAATTCGGTGGCTGAACGAACTGCGATCGCCCTTACTCCGTTAGAACGGCTAGTTGGCTGGCTCAATCCTGTGCTGCTAGTCATGGGGGCGGGCATTGTCCTGCTGCCGTTGGCCGTAGTTGTGGTCACCTCCTTTTTGCCATCCGAGGCCGAAGTGGGCGGCAATGTGCCCCAGCAGTGGACTTGGGCCAACTACCAAGCGGCATGGAGCCGGGGCAACTTTTTGTTAGCGTTTCTTAATTCTACGCTGGTTGCCCTAGCGGTCACGTTTTTGCAATTGGTGACGTCAGCGCTGGCGGGGTACGCTCTGGCGCGGCTGCGGTTCAAAGGGCGGCAGGCCATCTTACTGCTGGTGCTAGTGACGCTGGTGATTCCGTTCCAGCTATTAGTGATTCCAATTTTTTTGGTGTTGAAGGCGGGGCATTTGATCAACACCTACGGCGCGTTAATTTTGCCGACAGCGGTAAACGGATTTGGCATTTTTCTGCTGCGCCAGTTCTTTCAGACGATTCCGGTGGAGCTAGAAGAAGCGGCAACGCTGGATGGAGCAACGCGAGTGCAGGTGCTGTGGCGCGTCATTCTGCCACTGGCGCGTCCGGCCTTAGTGACGTTGTTTTTGTTTTCCTTTATTGGAGAATGGAACGATTTGTTCAAACCGCTGGTGTTTACGACCCGACCCGAACTGCGCACCGTGCAGCTAGCCCTAGCAGAGTTTCAGGAGCAATTTACCAATAGCTGGTCGCTGATGATGGCCGCTGTTGTGATTACTACGCTACCGATTGTGCTGCTATTTTTGCTGGGACAGCGTCAGTTTATTCGAGGAATTGCGGCGACGGGAATCAAGAACTAAGCAATCAGAAATTTAATCAGTTTTGAGTTTTGAATTTTGAGTTAGAGGATGTTTTAAAAGTCTTGTTGCCGGTATCAAAACGACCTCGATCCCCCTTCAATCCCCCTTAAAAAGGGGGACTTTGAGTCCGGTTCCCCCTTTTTTAAGGGGGGTTAGGGGGGGATCGCTCAGTGCCTAAAAACACAGCCAATCATTTTTAAAACATCCTCTTAGACGGTCAATTCAAAACTCAAAACTCCCCCATTTCCTACCCTTCTACTTCGGGAATCACCTGAAGCTTAATTAAGCGGGAGGTGCCGCTGGCGGGGTCACCCAGTTGCAGTTCGAGCGTTTCGCCAGACAGCGGCGACAGGTAGGCCAGCAGCGATCGCAAATTTGGGGTACTGCTGCCGCTATCGACGTAGACGCGATCGCATAACCCCGTCACCCGCCTCCAAGTGGTATAGAGTTTGGCGATCGCTTGCTCTAGCTGGGCGGCCTGGTTGACCAAGTCGGCGGTGGCGTTGAGGCATCCCACCCGCATCGCTTCTTCTAGGGCGCTTTCCAGGTCTAGCTCTTCGTGGTTGAGCGCCTGCACTTGGGTGGCCGCAGAGAGGTACTTGGCCAGATAGCGGGCTTCGGCAGTTACCTGCTTAACGGTATCCACGTCGGGGTTTTCGGCCACTTCACTGCGCAGATGCTCTTGATGCGACTCGGGCAATTTTTCCATTTCGCGCACCAGCGGAGCCAGGTAGCGGGTGGGCACGGTGTTGTCTGCCGCCTTTTCTTTGATTTCGGTCGGCAGCAGGTCAGAGGTCATGGCCGACCACTCGTCCGAAAGCTGGCGCACTTCCCGGCGAGTAATTTTGTCGCCCCGACGCGCCGCTTCGCTCACCATCTGCTTCACTTCGGGCGAGGCTTGCGCCGTTTCCACAAAAGCGCGTTTGCTGAATCGATTCACATCGTCTGGCTCTAGCAACCCGTCATCAAACATGGTGTCGGCGCTATCGGCCAGCTCAATCAACACATACGCTTGGCTTTTGCTAATTTCGCGATCCTTCAGCCAGTTGAGAAAGCCAATGCTGCCCGGATTGGTACCGTGCTTTTCGCGATCGCGCACCACCCGCAAGATCCGCCCCCGCCAAATGTCGGTTTGCAGGTCAAAGCGATCGCACACCTGCCATGCCGCCTCAATTTGCTGCTGAAAGTCATGTTCCGACAGCTGATCATCGTCCGGATTGGGCAACGTGAAGGTGAGTTCTACCTCACTGGGGCTGTTGAATAAGTCGGTGGCAAAAGAGGCAGAGGTCATGGGCACAAAGGTGAAGGAAAAATGCGGTACTGGATGAAAAATCGGTGTTGAGATCACAAACTGGCGCAGTGCGTGTCGCCACCACACGAGTCGCCATCCCGCCAGAAGTCGTTAGCCGCATGCGAGTTAGCCAAGCACCGCTCGCACCAGTAAGCTGGCCAGCGTTGCTATCAATATCGTTACAATCAGAGCGATCGCCACCACCACCACTGCAATAAAAATCACAAAGCCGCGACCGGCGGCACGACTTTCATCGGGATTAGCAGCGTGCTCTTCCAGTAACGCCAGGTTTTGGGAGTTGGCTTTCCAGGTGGCATCAAACAAGTCACCCAGTAACGGCATTGTCCCCAACACGCCATCTAAGGCCAAATTGCCGACCATCCGCACCAGCGTTTCTTTGGGCAATCGAAAGCGCAATGCTTCTAGCACAATGTAGGCAGAGAGCAACGTCCCCACCGTATCGCCGCCACCCGGCACTAGACCGATGATCGGATCTAGGCCAATTCGATGGGTCGTGCCTGGGATTGGAATCGCATTGTCGAGCACATGGGTCAACATCCGAATGCGCTGCAAAGCACTAGCTCTTGCTAACGCTTTAGACTCAGATTCAATAGACATGACCAACCACAGCGTCTAGGGCAGATCGTAGCTTACTCTAGGACGCCGTCTAACACAACCAGCGCTAGAGCAAGTGTGCGGGGGCTAGATCCCCGACTTCTGACTAAAACTCAGCCACACAGCCCATCGCATTGTAGAAGTCGGGGATCTTTGCGGCAGTCTGATGCTACTCCAAGACGATATGTTCGAGCGATCGCGGGTTTTCGATAATTTTTGAGGCGTCCTTAATTTCTAGAGCCACAATTTTATCTTCTACATCGTAGTCTACGGTAACGCCCGGTCTATCTTCGCTAAAGTCTTCGACACTTGCCTCGCGGAAGATAATGCGCACCACATCGGTCGCTACGTCATAGATCACTTTCATAGGGATTTAGCTCACTGGGTTATATAGCCTGTCGTATGTCGTCCGATGCCGTTGCATGGCCTCAAAAATAGGCTCTCGAAGATAGGCTGTTTTTTAGCGGATGTTACCATATTGCGACCAAATATTGCGTTACGTTATGAAATTCCCTCGGGTAGAGTTTGGTGGTTCCAGCTCAACAGTCAGACGGCTGCTGATTTTGGGGGGAACCAGTGATGCGGCGACGTTGGCGGCACGGGTGGAGGCGTTGGCTGGCCTGCACGGAGCGCCTATCGGCCAGATCAGCGTCATTACCTCGCTGGCGGGGCGCACTCAACAGCCGCTGGCAGTGCCGGGGGATGTGCGGGTAGGGGGCTTTGGCGGCGAGGCGGGGCTGATTGCCTACCTGCAAGCGCAGCAGATCGATCTAGTGATCGACGCCACCCATCCCTTTGCTAGCCAAATGTCGTGGCACGCCGCAGCGGCAACGGCGGCCTGTGGCATCCCCCATCTGCTGCTCCAACGTCCGGCTTGGCAGCTCGTGGAGGGCGATCGCTGGCTTGATGTTCCCACTCATGCAGCGGCAGCAGCGGCGTTACCCTCTCAGGCGCGGCGCGTGTTTCTAACGATTGGTCGGCAACAGCTAGCCGCCTTTGCCCATGTGAGCGATCGCTGGTGGCTAATGCGGATGATTGATCCACCGGCTGCGGCTGCCCTGGTGCCGCCGGGAGAGATTTTGTTAGAGCGCGGGCCGTTTAGTTTAGAGCAGGAGCGATCGCTCCTACAGCAGCACAAAATCGACGCCATTGTGAGCAAAAACAGCGGCGGCGCGGCCACCTACGCCAAAATTGTGGCGGCGCGGGAGCTGGGAATTCCGGTCGTGATGGTGCAGCGATCGCCCAGTCCCCCCGTGGAGCAAGTGGCCGATGTGGAAGGGGCGATCGGCTGGTTACGCCAGCAATTAGCCGATCGCTAAGGCGTAGCAACAGCAGCGATCGGGTCTAACAGCAACACATCCCGCTCAATCCACTCAACGACGTCAGCCAACCCCTCCCCTGTACGCAGATTGGTGAACAAAAACGGACGAGTCCCCCGCATTCGCAAAGAGTCGCGCTCCATCACGCCCAAATCGGCACCGACGTAGGGAGCCAGGTCAATTTTGTTGATCACGAGCAGCGGCGACTTGGTAATGCCAGGTCCCCCTTTGCGCGGAATTTTGTCGCCTTCGGCCACGTCAATCACATAAATATGGCTGTCTACCAATTCGGGGCTAAAGGTTGCCGCCAAATTATCGCCGCCACTTTCCACAAACAAAATATCCAGCTCAGGATGGAGCAGCACCATTTCCTCCACCGCGCTGAGGTTGATCGAAATATCGTCCCGGATGGCAGAATGCGGACAGCCACCCGTTTCGACGCCGCGAATCCGATCGGGACTCAGCACCCCTTGGCGGGTCAAAAACTCGGCATCTTCTTTGGTAAAAATATCATTGGTGATGACGGCAATCGAGTAGTGCTGGCTCAGAGTGCGGCAGAGCTGTTCTACTAAGGCCGTTTTGCCTGACCCAACGGGGCCACCGACACCAATTCTGACGGGTTTTCGCATTGCGGACGCTACCTAGTTTGAGAGCGGGATAAAGTTTGAGTTTTGAGGTGGACTGCATTGATTCAACATTCAAAACTGTTCATGCAGATAGGGTGTTTGAAAAGCGATCGGCTGGGGTGATGGGTACTGAGTGATCCCCCCTAGCCCCCCTTAAAAAGCTCCTGTGTCTACATAACTTGTTTTCCCCATAGCTGATGCGGCGAATCAACAGCCTTGGGGGAAATTTCTCCCCCAAACCCCTCCGATTAAGGATCAGCTGAGTAGGACAACCCCCTTGATCCTCACCGATGCGACCTTGCAGAGGGGGTGTGGGGGACGGGCTTCGTCCCCTGCTGGGGGTTTGGGGGGAACCCCCGAGGCTGTTGGCTCGCAAGCCAAACGTCCTAAGTGCAGTTCATAACTTATGTATACACGGTAGCCCAGAAGAGGAGAAGGAAAGACAGGCTTGCGATCGCATTGCAACGGGCTGTCATGCCATTGCAAGGACATGTCATGCCATTGCAAGGACATGTTATGCCATTGCAAGGCGCGACCGGATGATTAGGCCGCGATCGCCTAGCGGGAGAGGGCGATCGCCCACATTGCCTCGGTTGAGCGTGTTTGATCCTTTAGTTGTGGGAGATAGCTGTAGGAGAGATCATTTGGGAACATCAACGCCATATCGCGATCGCCGCCGACGGGACGCGGCTGACGCGCCGCATTACCTGGGCTGACCGATTAGCATTCCCACCCAGCATCAGAGTTCCAGTGCAGGTGCCGCCCTTTTGGGGCTCTATGCTCTGCAACACAGTCCATTTTTAGAACATAGTGGTTTCGATTTGGGCGAACTGGTGTGCTATCAGCCCAGTCCGCTGTCTATCAGCGACTGCTGCCCATTTATGAGCAGATCCTCACCGTGTTTCAGCAGAGCTATCACCTGATTGCGCAACTCCAGCAAGACTTGCAGCCCGAGGATGTGCCATCACTCCTAGCTCCAACCCCCCACCCCGTTTCCTGGCAGCGCCTTCAACCCAGCAATGCCCAAACTCGCTGTACACTAAAGGCGGCGTTGTGACTGGGTATGCCTGTGTCTCTATCGGAGTTTTTGCTACTACTGGCCTCAATCGCGGTGGGCGTGGCAGGGCAGTTTTTCCTCAAAACGGGGGCGTTAAAGCTAGGGCGGGTTGATGCCAACAACGCCATTAGCCATGTGTTGAGCATTGCCACAACGCCAGAGCTGCTGTTGGGGCTGACTTTTTATGCCTTGGCGGCGATCGCCTACATCCTTGTGCTCACCCGCGTCAAACTCAGCATCGTTGGCCCAGCCGCTTCTTTGAGCTACGTCTTCTCGGTTTTGCTCGGCTACTTCATCTTCCGAGAAGCAATCACGTCCCTGCGTTTTCTGGGCTTGGGCATGATTGTGGCAGGTGTCATTTTGGTGATCTGGCAAAAGTAATTCGCGCTCACTCATCAATTCAGATCAGCCACTGACTCAATCGTGCTGCAAGCTATAAAAACTGCTGCAGCACGGCGGCAGTTTTCTCAGCGGTTTTTTCCCAGCGAAACTGACTGGCGCGGGCTAGCCCAGCCGTACGCAAGTGCGATCGCACAGTGCCATCCTGCACCAGCGTTTGCATCGCTGCCGTAATCTCGTCTACCTGGTAGGGGTTGACTAAAATCGCCGCATCGCCAGCTACTTCGGGCAAAGCCGAGAGGTTAGAGGTGACTACAGGCGTGCCGCAGGCCATCGCTTCCAGTACCGGAAAGCCAAACCCCTCCCACAGGCTAGGGAATATGAGGGCGATCGCCTGGTTCAACAGCTGGGGCAAATCGCGGTAGGGCACGTAATTCAGGCACTTCACCTGACCGCCCACGCCCAGTTCTGCGGCCTGCGCCATCAAGGCTGGCGTATAGCGCCGATCGACCGAACCAACTAGCCACAGTTCGTAGTGGTGGCGATCGCGCAATCTGGCAAACGCGCTGAC
>JAYUYI010000245.1:0-1797 GCA_043752545.1 Thermoleptolyngbya sp. | reverse complement strand
CTAGCCGCATCAGTCGCGTAGGCTCCGTTAATCGTAGGATTGAGTTTGGTCAGGTCGATGTTGCCATTGTCGTCAAATTCTGCCACCAAGCGCCCGACGTAGTTCCAGTTGGCGGCAGTGTTCACCACTAGCACAGAGCCGGTGGGGGAGGTTTCGATGATCGGGTAAGAGATGCCAGGTGCAGATGCGTCGCCGGGGCTAATGGTATCTGTGCTGTCTGCCAGCAGCGTGTGAGACCCACCTGCAATAATCACATCTACATTTCTCAGCCGCTTTGCCAATTCGCGTTCAATGTTGAGCTGCTGCATGTGTGCCAGCAGTACCACTTTATTAATGCCCGTGCTAACTAGAGCATCTACACTGAGCTGAATTTCTGCTGCTAGCGCATCCAACTGAGCGGCTGTGGGGTCAGGAGCAAACGGAGACGGGCTAATGCCAACATTAGCTCCAGGCGATGAGATGCTAGCCAAGGTCGGTGTGGTTGCCCCCACAACCCCCACCCGCTCGCCGCCAACGGTTAACACCGTGCTTTTGGCAATGGTTTTGGGTAAGGGAGCCTGTCCATCGGCAACCACCAAATCCTGTAAGACAACTTCTTGAGCTGGTGTGCCGTCATCAGCCGGGTTAGGGTCATTAAAGGTGAGGTTGCTGCTGAGGTACGGGAACGTAGTCCCTCGGTAGGCACCGCCAGAGCGAATCAACGACACCACGGTCGATTCGCCTAAGTCAAATTCGTGATTGCCAAACGCTGATGCTTGGAACCCAATTTGGTTCATCACTTCAATATCCACTCGGCCCACCCCTTCTTGGAAGGTGTAGTCGTTACCGGGAGTGGCAGAAGACGTCGTCTTGCGGAGGGTGCGATCGCTGCCAGCTGAAAAGAACGGCCCTGGAATGTAGTTGTCTCCAGACGAAAGAATCAGCGTATTGGCGTAGTCGTCGCGTAGGGCGTTGACGACGGTAGAAAAATTGATCGCATCGTCGAGGGCAGGGATACCGCTCTCCATATCGGAGGAGTGAAGCAGTTGCAGTTGGAAAACCATAAAATTTGCAGGAATGCCTGAAAGATCACACATCATAAGAGTCTTCTAAAAACTCCCATGGCGACGTTAAGAGCGTCTAATCCCTGCATTAAGCCCGATTAAGGCTGTATTAAGGTTGAAATCTGCTAGCGATCGCGTGATTGTAGAGCCGTGATTGTAGAGCCGTGATTAATGGCGGCTCTACAATCGCATTCCGATGGAACCCGGCATTTTTGAAGCAGGTGTCCGATAATTAAAACAAGATTGATAGCCAATTGCCTGACACCGTTGATTCAAACCGAAACCTTAGAACTATTAGAGTGGCCGCGTCTGTGCCAACACCTGGCGACCTTTACGGCAACCAAGCTGGGTGCGATCGCCGCTCGGCAACTGCCGATTCCACATACCCAGCAAGACAGCCTGAACCTGTTAACCCAAACTCAAGAGGTCTATCAGCTTGAGAATGCCCTGCCCAACAGCCTAAATTTTGACGGCATTCAAGACATTGGCGACTCGCTAGAGCGGGCGGCATTGCAAGGAATTTTGATGGGAGACGAGCTGCTGGCGATCGCCACCACGCTCTCGGGTGCCCGCAGCCTGCGCCGCACCATCGACGCCCAGCCCCAGCTCATCGTGCTGAATCAGCTGGTAGCCGAGCTGCGTACTTACCCCGAATTGGAACAAGAAATCCATCGCTGCATCGACGAGCGCGGCAAAGTTATGGATCGCGCCAGCCCCAAATTAGCCGATATTCGAGTCAAGCTCAAACAACAGC
>JAYUYI010000244.1:0-1797 GCA_043752545.1 Thermoleptolyngbya sp. | reverse complement strand
GTTCTTCGGGTGCTAATTGGCTTTGAGGTAGCACGTAGGCATGTTCTTCGGCATCGTAACCCATCATTTCAGAGGTGTCGATGTCGTAGATCCAGCCGTAGATTTTCAGTTCGTCTTCGTAGAGCTTGGCGCGGATGATGGGGTATGTCCGAAGATTTTCGATTTGAGTCAGTACATTTTCGGCAATGGTGATGTCGAGCAGTTCCTCACCCGTGCGATCGCTATAGTGCTCCTTAATCAAGCGGCGGGTTGCTTCCGCATGTTGCAGCCACTCATAGACAAGCGGCAGTTCTTCGCGCAATTCTTCCAGCTTCAGCAGCCCCTTCATTGCGCCGCAGTGCGAATGTCCACAGACAATAATCTGCCGAATCCCCAGCGCCTGCACTGCATATTCTATGCTTGCACCTTCCCCGCCATTGGTTGCCCCAAACGGCGGAATCAGATTACCCGCATTGCGGATGACGAAAATCTCCCCCAGCTTAGCCTGCGTGATCATCGCTGGATCCACCCGCGAGTCAGAACAGGTAATAAACAAAACGCGAGGCTGCTGTCCTCGGGCGAGCTGCTCAAACAACGCTTGATTGCTACAAAAATATTCTGACTTAAACCGCCGCAGCCCTTTGAGTAGCTTCTTCATCGTCCCCGTTCCTTATCCATAGCTTGGACGCGCTGATCCACAATTTAATGTGTACGTTCAGGCTTAATCTATAGTAAAAAATGTATCACGCCAACGCACTCGCTAAGCTCTCACTCTTCATCCTACTGCTGCGCAAAAGCGAGTTACCTCCTTTCCCACATCCCCTCATACGCCCGCTCCATCTCCCGCGTAAACTGACGGGCATTCCACAGCGGTGATGTTTGGCGCGATCGCAACAATTTCCAATGAATCTGTTGGCGCAGGGCTGCATCTTGGCCTAATCGCACGCCCCAGGCCACATACTCTGCCGCCGTGTGAGCAATGCCTTCGCTAATGCCTACGTTGCGCATCATGGTGTAGCTATTGCGGCTGGCAAACTGCTGCCCCACCCGCGTCACTAGGGGAATGCCCATCCACAGCGTTTCTAACGTGGTGGTGGCACCGTTATATGGGAAGGTATCGAGCACCACGTCGGCAATACCCAGATTGGCGCGATGGGTCAGTTCATTATCATCGCGCGGCAAAAACCGCAGGCGATCGCCCCCCACGCCTTCCTCTTCTGCTAGTTGCGTAAACAGCAGTTGTAGAGCTTTCGCATCGCCAATCCCTTTGACTAAAAAATAGCTGTTGGGCACCTGCCGCAAAATTTGCATTTGCTGCCGGATCGTATCTGGGTGGCGCTTATAGGAAATTTGGGCACTAAAGTAAATCACGGCATCGGTTGGAATATCTAGCTGATCGCGGCGCAGAGTGGGGGTTCCCACTTCAAACCCATCTACCGCAATGTAAGTTTGCGGCAGTCGCCAGATTGTTTCTGCATAATAGTCTTCAGCATCGTCGGGTAAGACATAGGGATCGGCGATAAAGTAGTCGATCGCAGGTAGCCCCGTGGCGTCTAGCCCCAGCCAAGTCACCTGCACCGGAGCGGGTTTGAGCGCCATGACTCCACAGGTCAGATCAGACGTAATGCTATCCAAATCGACCAAAATGTCAATTTCTGCTTCTCGCACGGTTTTGGCAATCCCCAAAATGTCGCCTTCAATGCCGTAAGCACAGGTCGCCTTGTCGGCAAACCATTGGCGGGTGAACCAATCAACCCGTACCTGCTGGTTAAACAACGCATGCACTTCAAACCGATCGCGATCGTAATGTTTGAACAG
>JAYUYI010000243.1:0-1802 GCA_043752545.1 Thermoleptolyngbya sp. | reverse complement strand
GGCGCGCCAGCCCCAGCTTGTAGATTTCCACAATAAATAAGGGCAGTGCGTCGGGTTGAAACAGATGACTAGCCGCCTTCAGTGCCAGCGGTTCTGCCCCTTCAATATCCAGTTTGACCAGGGCGATCGCCTGCTGCATGCGATGCCGTTCAATCAACGTATTCAGCGTCATAGACGGCACCGTTTCTGCCCGAAATAGCCCATCCAATTCGGGGCTGACCGTTAGCGACTGCCGCACATCTGCGCCCGCATTGTGACTAACCATGAAGGCGATCGCCCCATCGCTATCCGTCACACAAACTGGCTCTACTACAACTTGAGGCAGCTTCAACAATTGCTTTGCTAACTCCAGGTGCTCAACCGTTTGTGGAGCCGCTTCCACTGCGATTACTTGACCTGAGTGGCCAATTTGGTGAGCCAATAGCGCCGTTACATAACCCACATTTGCACCCAAATCCAGGCAGGTATCCCCCGGTTGCAGCCAGTGCTGGGCAAGTTTCAGCTCAACGTCTTCGTAGGCACGCTGCCGGATGTAGAGGAGTTTGGACGTTTCCACCTGCGGCAAACAGACGAACGGAAATCCAAGCTGGGTGGTGTAGGTAAAGGGCTGTCCCCGCTTGAAGGTCAAGATTGCCTGCCGGATATTTTCGCTGGCTCGTTGGGCGATCGCCCCCCAAGGATCTGATTCCTGGGTCAGCAAATAGCCGATCGAGCGCAGCTTGCGCCACAAGGTTTGGATCATTGACTCGGCTCCATCGCAAAATCTCGGCGGAGGCCACGAGTCAAGGGACGCAGGCGACGTAGCTGCCCCAGAGCATAGCGGATACCATGCCAGGAGTGGCATCCGCTAAAGTCTGTCCAGTTATCGCCATGGGCGCAGACATAGACGGCTCCAGCAAACGGTAATGGCCGCAGCGGTGTATTGAGTTCTGCTAAGCGGTGGGCGATCGCGGTATGTCCGTGTGTCAGCACCACGCATTTAGCAATCTCATCTGCGTCCACACTCATAGGAAATCGAATTAACCGACCGTTCACAATTGCGTTCGTGCCGCAGTTAAACCGATCGTCCACCGCGATCCACCGACTGCCATACTGATGGCGATAGCCACGGGTAAAAATCCAGCCGTTTTCAGCGTTGTGAGTGTTGGCGTAGTGTGCTAAGTGGCGGCTAACCAAATCGTCTGCATCCATAATCATGACAAAATCGGGATTTAGCGCTCCGGCTCGCACCAGCCCGACAGCAATTTTTTTCCACTTGTCCTGCATGGTGAGCTGCCGATCTGTGGAGTCTGGTGGCGGTGGGAAGTCTACTTGAATTAGCTCCAGGCGCTGATCGTAGGTGGCGGTAAGTTCTGGAATTTCGTGGCAAACCGCAATGATCTGAAAATTGGCATCGGTCTGGTGATAGGCCGACCGCAATGTGGCTTCAAATAGCTGAGATACGCGCTGCCAATCTTGCGAAACCGCCTGAGATTTGAGCGCTAACACGAAACACAACACAACGGATCGGCCTCCAGACTCCTCATTTTTAAGCCAGCACCTAATCTGTATAAACTTGCCGGGTTTGCTGGGCAATGTCATTCCAGTCGAGGCGATCGCACTCCTGTTTCACTTGCAGCCGCAGCGCCGCCAAATCCACCTCGGTACTCGTTTGCAGCGCAGTCAGCAGCCCCGTCTGATCGCCTGAGTCATACAGCAACGCGTCGGCAGCTCCCACCGTTTCGGGAATCCCACCTAGTCGAGGCGCAATCACAGGCAGGTCGTAGGACATGGCCAAAATGACGCTGCTAGAGGTCAAAATC
>JAYUYI010000242.1:0-11251 GCA_043752545.1 Thermoleptolyngbya sp. | reverse complement strand
AGATTCCGGGTGGGGTGACGGCTCCCAAAGGCTACAAGGCGGCAGGGATTGCAGCAGGGCTAAAGCCGTCGGGAGCGCCAGATTTGGCGCTGATCTATTCGGAGGTGGAAGCGATCGCCGCTGGAGTGTTTACCACTAGTCAGGTCAAAGCCGCTTGTGTAGACTATTGCCAGCAGCGCTTAGATGCTAAAGCCAGCGCTCAGGCCATTCTGTGCAATGCCGGACAGGCGAATGCCGCCACGGGTGCCCAGGGCTGGGCAGATGCCTGGGAGAGCGCTCAACTCTTGGCCAGCGCCCTAGGAATTGCCCCAGAACTGGTGCTGGTAGCTTCGACTGGGGTAATTGGGCAGCGGATTCGGATGGAGCAGCTGCGGACGGGGATCGCTCCGCTGGTGGCCGCCGCCTCAGAAACGGGTTCAGATGCGGCGGCCAAAGCGATTGTGACCACCGATCTGGTCACGAAGTCTGTTGCCCTAGAAACCAGCATTGATGGTCGCCCCGTGCGGATTGGCGGCATCTGCAAAGGGTCGGGGATGATTCATCCCAACATGGCGACGATGCTGGCGTTTGTCACCTGCGATGCGGCCATTTCGTCCCCCCTCTGGCAAAAAATGCTGAGTCGAGCTGCCGACAAGAGTTTTAACCAAATTACGGTAGACGGCGACACCAGCACCAACGATACTCTGCTGGGCTTAGCCAACGGCCAGTCGCGCACCCCGGCCATTACCGACATCGGGCCAGATGCCGACAAGCTAGAGGCGATGCTGACGGAGGTCTGTATGCGGCTGGCCAAGTCGGTGGCGCGCGATGGCGAAGGCGCTACGATTTTGCTGGAGGTGCGCGTGGCGGGTGCGCCAGATGATGCCGCTGCCCGTCAGGTGGCGCGGGCGATCGCCGGATCAGCGCTGCTGAAGTCAGCGGTGTTTGGGCGCGATCCCAACTGGGGGCGAATTGCCGCTGCCGCTGGTCGAGCTGGAGTGCCATTTGACCAAGAGCAGCTACAGGTCAAATTGGGAGATTTCTTAATGATGGAAGGCGGGCAACCACTGCCGTTTGATCGGCCTGCGGCCAGTGCCTACATGAAACAGGCGGCGGCTGGTGCCTATTTGAAAGATGACACGGTGCTGATTTCGGTGGACTTGGGCGGTGGCACAGGCACGGGGATCGCCTGGGGCTGCGATTTGAGCTATGACTATGTCAAGATCAACGCGGAGTACACGACTTAGGCTGGCAACTGTAATTTTGGACGGCTATGAACACACTGACGCTACAGGCGATCGCCGCCGATACCATCGTTTATTCCATCAGTTCGATTCGAGATAGCCGTCCGCTAGTTGAATCGATTCAGACGATTCTGAACCGGATTGGTCTATCGATTGGCACCGTGAATGGGGCTTGGAACTACAACACCGACATGGCCTATCGAGCCTTTGCCCGCAAGTATGGCCTTGCAATCGACGAAGTGTCTCCGAAGGCGGCGAGTCTATTGCTCAACCTTGCCAACACTCAACCCGCACCCGCACCAAAACCCGCTCCCGCGCCAAAACCTACTCCCATTCCGCCGACTCCGCCCTCCAACCCCATCTTGGAAGAAGCCCTGCGGTTCACGCTGCGCTGGGAAGGCGGGTATGTGAATCATCCTGCCGATCGCGGTGGTGAGACCAATAAGGGGGTGACCACGGCTACGTATCGAGCCTATCGGCAGCGCCAGGGGTTGCCCCTGCAAAGCGTTAAGGCAATTACGGACGGCGAAGTGCGCGAGATTTATGAAAGCCTGTACTGGAATGCGGCTCAGTGCCGACTGATGCAGCGACCCCTGGCCATTGTTCACTTCGATACCGCGATTAATTTTGGGGTGGGCGGTTCCACCATGTTTCTGCAAGATCTGCTGGGCGTGTCGATCGATCGATCGATTGGCTCCATTACGCGGGCGGCGATCGCTCAGGCGGATCACCTCAGCGTGGCGCAGCGCTACTGTCAGGCGCGGATTGACTACCGCTATCGCCGGGTTAATGCCGATCCCACTCAACAGGTATTTCTGCGGGGCTGGTTAAATCGAGACAATGCGCTGCTGCAATATATTTCGTCGCTGCGGTAGAGACGCGATTCATCGCGTCTCTACCATTGAGCCGACACCCTATGCCCCTTCTCGCAATTTGTCGAGTACGCTGCGATCTTCGAGGGTGGAGGTGTCGCCTGTCACTTCCTCTCCAGCGGCCAGCGAGCGCAGCAGGCGGCGCATAATTTTGCCCGATCGCGTTTTGGGTAGCGCTTCACTAAAGCGAATTTCGCCGGGGCGGGCCAATGCGCCAATTTCGCTGACAACATGCTGTTTCAGCTGCTTGATCAGCTCGTCGCTGCCCGTGTGGCTACCTTCTAGGGTGACAAAGGCCACAATCTCTTCGCCTTTGATGTCGTCGGGCTTACCCACCACAGCGGCTTCTGCGACAGCGGGATGGGATACCAGCGCCGACTCAATTTCCATGGTGCCAAGGCGGTGTCCGGCCACGCTAATCACATCATCCACGCGACCCATTATCCAAAAATAGCCGTCGGCGTCTTGCCGCGCCCCGTCGCCGGCAAAGTAGACGTACTCCCCATTCTGCGGCGGAATGTGCTCCCAATAGGTGCGGCGGAACCGATCGGGATCGCCGTAGACCGTGCGGATCATCGAAGGCCACGGATGTTTGATCACGAGGTAGCCGCCCTCATTTGCGCCGACCGGGTGGCCGTCCAGATCTACCACGTCGGCCAAAATCCCAGGGAAGGGGCGGGTGGCAGAGCCGGGTTTGGTGGCGATCGCCCCCGGCAGTGGCGTAATCATAATCCCCCCGGTTTCGGTTTGCCACCAGGTATCGACAATCGGGCAGCGATCGCCGCCAATGACGCTGTGGTACCACATCCAGGCTTCGGGATTAATCGGTTCACCGACGGTTCCCAGCAGCCGCAGCGAAGACAAATCGCGCGCGTTCGGCAAATGTTCACCCATTTTGATGAAGGCACGAATTGCCGTCGGAGCCGTGTAGAAAATAGTCACCCCATGCTTCTCGATCACATCCCAGAAACAGCCCGGATTGGACGCCCGAGGCGCACCTTCATACATCAGCGTCGTGGCTCCATTGGACAGCGGCCCATAGACAATGTAGCTGTGCCCAGTGATCCACCCGACATCGGCGGTACACCAATATACATCGGTGTCTTGCAGGTCAAAAATCCATTTGCTGGTGATGTGGGTATAGAGGTTGTAGCCGCCCGTGGTATGGACGACGCCCTTGGGTTTACCTGTGCTGCCAGAGGTGTAGAGAATAAACAGCATATCTTCGCTGTCCATCGGTTCGGCGGGGCAGTTGGCCGATGCGCCCTGTTGCAGGTCGTGCCACCAGTGATCGCGCCCGGTTTCCATCTGGATCGGTTGCTGGGTGCGCTGCACCACTAAAACATGTTTGACGCTAGGAGCCGCATTGTCGGCTAGGGCTTTATCGACCTGGTCTTTGAGCGGCACGATCGCATCTTTGCGCCAGCCGCCATCGGCCGTAATCACCACCGTCGCCTTGCCGTCGTTGAGCCGATCGCGCAATGCCTCGTTGCTAAACCCACCAAATACGACCGTATGCACCGCCCCAATGCGGGCACAGGCCAACATGGCGATCGCCGCTTCTGGAATCATGGGCATGTAAATCCCCACCACGTCGCCTTTTTTTGCTCCTAGCTGCTTCAACACATTGGCAAATTGGCAAACTTCACGATGCAGCTGAGCATAGGTCAGCGTCCGTGAATCACCCGGTTCCCCTTCCCAGATCAGCGCGGCTTTGTTGCGTCGCCAGGTCGCCAAGTGGCGATCGAGGCAGTTGTAAGAGATGTTGATTTTGCCGCCCAAAAACCACTTGGCAAACGGCGGTTGCCACTCTAGCACCGTATGCCATTTCTCAAACCAGTGCAGTTCCTTCTGGGCTAGCTCCGCCCAAAACGTTTGGGGATCTGCTTTGGCTCGCTCATAAAGCTGCTCATATTCCTCAACGGTTTTGATCGTTGCCTGTTGGGAAAAGGCAGCAGGCGGATAAAAAACACGCTCTTCGTGGAGGATCGATTCAATATTAGATTCCGACATACCAGCTTTGATGCATTGGGTGAGGTGGGCGGAGACCGATTACAGGTCTCATTCAAAACCATACGGGTTTTAGACACCCCTGTGGGCAGACGTACATTTTCCTTAAGGTTTGGATTGGGAGTTGCCCGTCTGTTTACGAGCGTAAATTGTTTTCTAGTGATATCGGAAACGATTCACGCACAGGTCTAATCATGTTCATATCTGATACAAGGCACTGGAAAACGCAAATTTTTCATGAAAATCGGACAGCTTTACATTCTCTTCATATATGTCCTAGGAGCAGAAATGCTCATCGATTAGGTACGGCGATCGCACGCTCAGACGAATAATTGCTCACTGTAAGTTTATATAGCGAATGGCAACAGTAGCATCACGTAAAAGAGCATTTGATTTAAGTTAAAAAAAGAAATTAAACTGCGTAATCCCAACCAAATTTGGGCAGAAACGGCGTTTTACCCGAGAAAGCGTCCGGTACCTCACTCAGCTTCATGAAAGCTTAACTGGAAACCTCCAAGCCCGCTTGGAGTTATTCAGAGGCTCGAAACCATGAACGTTGAAACCATAATCAATCAACCAGAAACAGGCTTAATGCCAGTTGTGCAACAGCCTGACACTCTTACTCCTAAACTTGGCAAAGACACGGTAGGTAATGGTGCACTGCATTCAGACTGGAAACTTCCACTAGCCTCTCTACCCATCACAGAAATCGCTCCCAAAGATGACGACTTAACATCATCTAGCCAATTGCTAGTGGCGCGCACTGCTAATCAATTACCGCTGGGTGAAACGACCACTTTAAACAAACTTCTGGGTCAACCCGACCATAACCAGCTAGTTGGCGATCTGAGCAATGATACGCTAGTGCGCCAGCCCAAGGCAACCGGAGGATTTGCCAGCACTCGCAGCCGCAATGCCCTACGAGCCATCACCAGCACTACCAGCAGCCCGCTGCGGCTAGAAGCTGAAAATCTGACGCTCAAAACGTTCAGAGCGGAATCGAATGCGATCGCCTCTGGCGGCAAACTGGTGAGCCTGGTGGGCGGCAGTTCAGGCGAATCGGGCACCGTATCGGGCACCTTTAACGGAGCCAGCGGTAAATATAAGGTGGTTCTAGGCTATTACGATGAGAATGACGGAGCTGCCAAAATTGAATCCCGCATCGGTGGCAAGACGATTAGTACCATCACCCTCGATCAGCAGCTAGGCAGTACCAACGTCAGCGGCAGCAATCTAGTTCGCCGTACCATTGCCTCCGAAATCACCCTGACGAAAGGCACATCGTTCGAACTGCTAGGGACAGAAAACGGTGGGGAACATGCCCGGATTGACTATGTTGAGTTCATCCCGGTGCAGGCAGATGTGGTCACGCCTGCTCCTGCACCCACGCCTGCGCCCACGCCTCCACCCCCGCCCCCCGCAACCCCAGCTCCTGCACCCCCAGCCACTACTCGCCTAGAGACCGAAAACTTAAGCCTCAAAACCTATCGCATTGAGTCGAATGCGATCGCCTCTGGTGGTAAATTGGTGGGTCTAGTAAGTGGCCAGTCAGGCGAATCGGGCAGTGCATCGGGCACGTTTAATGGCGCTACAGGTAAATACAACCTGGTCGTCGGCTACTACGACGAGAACGATGGTGCGGCCAAAATTGAAGCCCGCATCGGCGGTAAGACCGTCGGCAGCGCCACCCTCGATCAACAGCTGGGAAGCAGTGGCGTCAGTAAAGGCAATCTAGTTCGCCGGACGATTGCATCCGGAATTACGGTCAATAAAGGAGCCTCACTCGAACTGCTAGGGACAGAAAACGGTGAAGAACATGCTCGAATTGACTACGTTGAGTTTGTTCCGGTCAGTGGCAGTGGCTCTCCCACACCGCCGCCACCGCCCCCCGTTGGCGATACTCAAGCGCCCACGGCTAGCCTTACAGCCGCTAACATCACCGCTAAAGGCGGCACCTCCCAAACCTTTACGGTGACGTACACAGACAATACTGGGATCAACGCAGCGACCCTAGATAACACAGACCTGCGCGTGACTGGCCCTAACAACTTCAGTCAACTGGCATCGTTCGTCAGCAGCAGCGGCAGCGGCAATTCTCGCAGCGCCACCTACCAAGTAAATGCGCCCGGAGGAACCTGGGATAACGCCGATAACGGCGCTTACAATGTGGCAGTCCAGGCAGACCAGGTGCGTGATTCTAGCGGGAATGCCGTCAGCGGTGGCACGTTGGGCAGCTTTGCCGTAAATGTACCTGCTTCATCTACGCCTACCCCACCCACGCCGCCACCAGCGGGAAGTGGAAAAATCTATTTTGAGGATGACTTCTCGAATGGATATTCCAAAAAATGGCACAAAGAGTCTGCTAATTTGAGTCACTCGATTCAAACCACCCAAGCCCCCGATGGCTCTGATGCCATCCGGTTTGAAGTGCGCCGCACTGATCCCACTGTGGCTCTCAGCAAGCGATCGGAACTCGCACTGGATTCAGTAGCGGCTGGTTCAGAGCAGTGGTATGGCTTCCGGGTGATGCTGCCCCAGGGCTGGGATAGAGATCCTGGCTCCTACGAGGTGATTGGGCAATGGCACGAAGTCCCCGATTGGAATCTTGGCGAAGGCTGGCGCAGTCCTCCGCTCGGGATTTATGTTCGAGATGGTCAATGGCGCGTCAATAACAAGTGGGACTCTAAGGCCAAAACTGAGGGCAACACGCCTGAAGGCAAAGCAACCCTGTGGACGGGCGCTTACGAAACAGGTGAGTGGGCCAACTGGGTGTTCCACGTCAAATGGTCACACAATTCGGATGGCATCCTTCAGGTTTGGAAAGATGGCCAGCTGATTGTCGATAAGAAGGGACCCAATACCTACAACGATCAAGTAGGACCTTACTTCAAAATTGGCGTCTATAAACCCGACTGGAAGGAAAATCCTCAGGCCAGCAATACCGATAAGCGCGTCCTCTACTTCGATCAAGTGCGGATTGGTGAAAACAATGCGGGCTATAGCGCAGTTGCCCCTCGTTAAATTCAAAGTCAGTCGAGTTTAGCCCATTGAATTGCGGTGGAGTGCGTCCCAAACGGGGCGCACTTTTTTCTTTTTCTAGTTGCCCTTAGGACAAAGGCTCTCGGTGGCTGAATCAAGTAGATCAAACCTAAAACGAGAGACTATAATGTCTAGCAACTAATGTCTAGTAACCTTAATGCCTAGTAACTTTGCATTTTTACTGAAAACAAGAGCCAGAACATAATTTATGTAGGATATAAAAAAGCTCGCTGCATTATTTTGTCAAGAGATTTGTTTGTATAGTTTACAAACTTCATCTGGCCTTTACCTAAAGGCCGTAAACTTCACCCAACCTTTAAAGATAATCCAGTGAATCCCGCATAATCTTCTGTCTATTAGTAACGGTATTTGGGTGCAGTGTTAGGCTTGACCGAGGTCATCTTCTTGAGGTTTTAAGGCAGTGCTATGGAATTACAACAAAAACCTGAAGAGGTGGATTTGCAGAAGTATTGGCTCGTTTTGAAGCGGCGTTGGTTGCCTGCAACAGGCGTGTGTGGGCTGATAGTAGCACTTTCCGCGCTAATCACCGTAACGCAAAAACCCCTTTATGAAGCGGAAGCCAGAACTTTAGTTAAGCTGAATCCTCAGACTGCCTTGATTGGTCTAACCGACAACTCTCAAGAATTGAAGTCGCTAGATGCGCAAAGCAGCGCTTTAACCACGCAGGCAGAAGTCGTTCGCTCCTTACCCGTAGCGCAGCGTGTCATTAAGTCATTAGAACTTAATGATGAGGCGGGCAATCCTTTAGATCCTAGAGATTTTCAAAGTAGTTTGACCGTTAGACCTGTAGGCGGCACCGACGTACTTCGGATCATTTATCAGGCAAATGACCCAGAGGTGGCCGCATCGGTGGTCAATGAGGTGGCCAATGCTTACACGGCGCAAACGATTGCCGATAAGCGAAAGGAAGCAGGCCAAGCGCGTGAGTTTATTGGAGAGCAGCTACCTAGAATAGAAGCTGCTGTCATTGAGGCAGAGTCTGCTCTGCGGCAGTTTAAGGAAAGCAATGGCGTGGTAGCGCTGCCTGAAGAAGCCACATCTGCGGTTAGGGTGATTGCCGATTTGCAAACTCAATTGGCACAGGCTCAAGCTCGGTATGGAGATGCTAGTGCTCGGGTAGCCACGCTCCAAAACCAGCTGGGGATGAGTTCTGAGCAAGCGTTAGCCATGAGTTCCCTCAGCCAAGCGGCTGGAGTTCAAGATATTTTGTTGCAGTTGCAGCAGGCTCAAAGCGAACTGGCGGTTAGCCAAACTCGTTATCAGCAGAAACATCCTACGATTGCCAATCAAGAACGAAAGGTAGCCGCTCTAGAAGGGTCGCTGCGATCGCGCGTTGGTGAAATTTTGGGTGACCAGGGTGCCGTTTCCCTAGGCGATTTACAGATTGGTGATGTGGAACGAGGCGTGATTGCCAACTTCGTGCAGGCAGAAGCGGAGCAGTCTGGGTTAGATCGCCAAGTGCGTACCCTGGCAGGGACTGAGTCGTCTTACCGAGCTAGGGCAAGCGCATTGCCCCGTTTAGAGCAAACCCAACGGCAGCTCGATCGACAGCTCCAAGCGGCTCAAACCACCTACGAAACGTTGCTAACGCGGCTACAAGAAATTCAGGTGTCAGAGAATCAGGATGTCGGCAATGCCCGCCTGATCTCTCCAGCCCTCACTCCCGAGTTTCCTATCAGCCCTAAAAAGCCACTCAACTTAATGTTAGGCGGCATTGTAGGTCTGCTGGCCGGGATTGCGACTGCCTTTGCGCTTGATCTGGTAGACAAATCGCTCAAAACTGTCAGAGAGGCCAAAGAACTGTTTGGCTACACCTTATTGGGTGTGATCCCAGCCTTTAGCCGCTGTGGCAAGGTCAGACATACGAGCGAGCTAGACCGCTCCATCCCTCGGGTGGTATCGAGAGATTGTCCACAATCTCCGGTCAATGAAGCGTTTCAGATGCTGCAAGCCAACTTGAAGTTTTTGAGTTCTGACAAAGAGATCAAAGCATTGGTCGTGACTAGTTCGGCCCCGCGTGAAGGCAAGTCGGAAGTTTCCGCTAACTTAGCAGCGGCGATCGCCCAATTGGGTAGCCGGGTGCTGTTAGTCGATGCCGACATGCGCCATCCGATGCAGCATCACGCTTGGGATGTGACCAACTCACCCGGTTTGAGTAACGTTCTCGTCGATCAGACAGCCTTTCAGTCGGTTGTGCACCCAGTCATGCCAAATCTGGATGTGCTCACGGCGGGCGTGATTCCGCCTAACCCAGCGGCCATTCTCGACTCCAACCGGATGGCATCGTTGATTGATGCGTTCTCGCAAGAGTACGATTTTGTGGTGTTTGACACCCCACCGCTATCTGGGAC
The DNA here is from genome assembly GCA_043752545.1 of Thermoleptolyngbya sp. Classification (GTDB taxonomy): domain Bacteria; phylum Cyanobacteriota; class Cyanobacteriia; order Elainellales; family Elainellaceae; genus CASBQJ01. Next base: position 1,735 of record JAYUYI010000242.1, on the reverse strand, counting down.
AATTGATGCAGCCGTTCTAGGCAAAATGGTTGACGGTATTTTGCTAGTAGTCCGACCAGGAGTCGTCGATACAGCCAGCGCCACTGCTGCTCGAGAGTTTCTGGCGCAATCGGGTCAAAAAGTGTTGGGCATCGTAGCCAATGGCGTAGACGTCAGAAACGAACCCGACAGCTACTTCTACTATTCCAGAGAATATCAGTCTGGACGCCAAGCGTTACCAGCCAGCTCGGCGGTTGATGCAAGGGCGTTGGCGGCAGCTCGAAGTGGGATGAAAAGCCCTAGGGTTCGGGAATAGGTATGCCTCAATAGCCGGGATGGCTATCTTAAATTAGCAGCTGGCTAAATCAGCGGTTGGCTGGCTGTTGGATCCGTTTGTCTGCATGCTGACTGCGTTGGATTGACCTTAGCCTTAACTTTAAGCGTTGCACCTATGCCCTATTTACCTGAATTTCTGAACCTGCGTCATTCTGTAGCCTTGCTAGTGCTGCTAGGAGCCGCCGCTCCCATTGCTCCTGTCGGTGCCCAAGATGCATACCAGCCTTACGCTTCCACCCAGACGGCTCGCTCGGCACCTCAAAATACGACGGTTATCCATCCCGACTACATCATGGGACCCGGTGACGGAATTGGGATTACGGTTTACGACTACGAAGAGTTTACAGCCGATAAAGTGATCTTGTCGGATGGAACCGTGATTTTGCCGTTAATCGGTGCGGTGCCTGCGGCGGGGCGATCGCCTGATCAATTTGCCCGTGAGTTAGAAGTCCAGTTGCGCGAGTATTTGGTCAACCCGGTAGCCACCGTTACGCTCACCACCCTGCGCCCTGTGACTGTGAATGTGGCAGGAGAAGTGCAGCGCCCCGGTCCCGTGAGACTGCGCAGCCTCACCACCGCCACTGGCAATAACAATACTCAAGAAACGCCGACGGTCACGAGTGCGTTGATTCAAGCCGGGGGCGTCACCCGCTACGCCGACATTCAGCAGGTCGTGCTGCGCCGAGCTGGCTCCAATAACGCCGATGCGCCACTCACCGTTAACCTGTGGAATTCAATTGGATCAGACACGGCATCCCCTGATCTGGTACTGCAAGACGGCGATTCGATCTATATTCCTCGCCTCGCCGATGATGCCACTCTCGATCGGCGGTTAATTGCCCGCTCTAGTCTAGCCCCTGCTACCGTGCGGGTGCGAGTAGTCGGTGAAGTGGTCAATCCTGGAGAAGTGGACGTACCGCCCAATAGCTCCATTTCGAGTGCGGTGGCGATCGCGGGTGGTCCCACGGTCGATGCGCGCATGTCTCGGGTGCAGTTTGTGCGGCTGAATGACCAAGGCGTGGTGGAGCAGCAAGAAATTGACCTGCGCAACTTAACCGACACCTATCAAATCCAGGAAGGGGATGTGGTCATGGTGCCCAAAAAAGGCTCGGCTATCTTTTTAGATGGTGCCAGTCGGGTTCTCAGCCCGCTCGGCGCCTTCCTGCGGATACTCGGCTTTTAGACCCGCTGGCAAGTCCCTCTGTCAAAACTGACAGAGGGACTTGGAGTATGGCTCAACTTATACGCTGAAGGTAGAGGTAATGCGCGTCATCGCCGCTTCGACATTGACCCGACTGTTGAACGCTGAGATCCGGAAATAGCCTTCACCAGCAGCTCCGAAGCCCGAACCGGGGGTACCTACTACGTTGCAAGTATGTAGCAGCTTATCAAAAAAGTCCCAGCTCGATAGGCCGTGGGG
>JAYUYI010000241.1:0-1805 GCA_043752545.1 Thermoleptolyngbya sp. | reverse complement strand
GCGATCGCATGAAATCAAAATAATTACGGGTAATGGAACTCTTAAACCATTCGGGTAGATGCGCCACCACCCACTGCGCGATCGCTTCTTGAATCTTTTGGTTCTGAACCCGCTGCAATTCTTCCGCTGTGCCGGGAATATTCCATGAGCAAGTGACAAGCGACAAGATCAGCCGTCCGGGCTGTGCCTCACTTGGCTCAACCGCGATTATCTCTTCGGGCTTGACGTGAATTCCTTCAACCTTCTGAACGAATGCGGCAACCGCCTCGCAGTCTTCAACATCAGGAATCTCAATCAAGCAGCTTTCGACAAGCTCGTCGCACCAGTCAGAGAATCTTGCACCCGCCTCAAAGGCTTGATTGCCTACTGCAATTAGGGTTAATGCTGCTAACCCAATGATTCCAGCGGCGACCTTGTACCGGGCGATCGCGGTAGGCGACGAAACCTTCGACCATGCCTGAGTTGCAATAATTGCAACTTTGGTTGAGTCCTTCCTTCCCCACTTGATGCAGATTTTAGTGGCTGCGATCGCGGAGAGGTATGTAACTTTAAGGCTTCTCTGGGTGGATGTAAGCATGACTGGAACTCCTTGAATGTTTTGCTGTCTTCCTCAATATAAGCTCAATACATATTGATGTCAACAGGTTGACGTACAGATGTTGAACGCTTACTATAAAGGAGGGATGATATTAGAGGCGTATATGTTGACCGTTGCAGTGCCTAAAGACTACAGATCGAAGCCAGGGGAATATGGCGAAACAAAGAAGCAGAAACAGTTGCTCATGACACCTACAGCCTCCGAGATGCTTAATGCGCTAGTTGCTGAGTACAACACAACTCGCTCAGATTTTGTTGAGCGAGTTGTTCGAGGTTTGAATGCTTGCGACAAAGACTACCGCGATTCCTTAATGGTTCAGCTTTCGGTGGTCGAATCCCCCAAAGATGGAGAAATAAAAGGTGATGATTAAATCCTCTGAGTCCTTGGAAAAAGGAAGTAGCTACAAAATTTTAGGATGGTGTGAGGCTGTTTCCTTGGGGCAAGAAGTGAAACACGCCGAAATTTATGCCAAGTTTCGGCGTGTGGACGGATTCGGTATTTACTGGGTTCTTGCTGGCTCCGTAGATCAAGAGGTGCAAGAGTGGGAGAAGAGTCATTGGAGCAAGTTCAATCAAAATAACCTAGAGGCAAAATCATGACTAATCTACTTGGCAGCATCTCACTTGAAGCAATGACTTGGCTTTCTGCTAGGCAACTGACAAAAAGAGAATACGCAAAAATGACGATGTGCTTGACGATGGGAAATGACCCAACCCAGCAGGAGGGGTACGAAACCATAAAATCCCTTTTCACCCTAAATAATGCCAAAGAAATGACCCCTGCCATGCAAGAGGCGTTTATACGTCTCGCTGCCAAGAAGCTAGATGAAAGTTAGCCTAATTTTCGCAGTCAGGCTAATCTATAGGTAGGTTAGCGATCGCATATTCAAAATGTCGCAATTTATGGAATCACAAAAATGGATCGCAGCACAAAACCTGAGAGTCTAGAGCAAACGACTTTGTACGGACCTTCACCAATCGAAGGCGTGGCTAAGGTCGGTATTGCGGCGAAAAAAGCGGTTGATTACAACATCATCTTTTTTGACAGGGGAAGATTGTCGAATACTCGCCAACAAACTCAAGCAGAAGATCTGCTGTAGCAATTAGCAATGTCATCACACCTTAATAGTTCCCAGACATCCGCATTGGACTTATACCCTGATGCGGATATTTCGTTAATGGATGCGCGATCGCTGCTCAAAGCGGCG
>JAYUYI010000240.1:0-1806 GCA_043752545.1 Thermoleptolyngbya sp. | reverse complement strand
GCACTGCCACCAGTAGCGCCAAACCCAGGGTGAGGGGCAATAGCGATCGCAGCCTCAAACTGCCAACCAAAGAACTTTGCGGCAAGGCCAAGGCCGCTTTAGCCTGCTGGCGGGCGATCGCCAAATTTTTCCACAGCACCGCCAAACTCAGGCCAAACACCAGCACGCCTAACCCACCCTGCACCCCCACCCGCGCCCAAAATACCTGCAAATAGCCCACATCTTGAAACCACAGCCCTTCTGCGGCCAGAAACGTCAGCAGATCTAGCCCCAATCCAACGCCCAACAGCCCCAGCACCCCGTAGCACCAGCCGGGTAAAGCTGTCTGGGCGGGCTGGACTGCAATCGGGCGGGAATTCGGCCTGGGTCGTTTGATCTGCACAGATACGTCAACTTCAATGGCAACTTCAATTAAGAGTGATGGTAAATCTAGAGGGATCGAGGTCGTTTTGATACCAGCAATCGGATTTTTAAGACATCAGCTTAGCTCGACTTTATCCAAATACTAGAACCTTTACTTATCAGTGGCTCTGGCGTATCAGATTTTCTCTAGACTTTTCTGGATGTCAGTCTAATATCACACGTGTGAAAAAATTTGGCTCCCTGGCCGCAATCCAAACACCGTTGAGAATGGCTCCAATTTCAAATGGATAAAGTCGAGCTAAGGCTGAATTGCATTCATGCGCTGACGGCGGCGGCGCTCCCAGGTTCTGGGCATGACTCGAATTCGACGTTTAAAGCCATCCCACTCGTCGGCACTGAGTTGAGTTTGCTGCCAAGTGGGTCGAGACACTAGGCGCTCAGACCAAGCGTCTAGTCTTGGATAGTTGGTTAACGCAACTCCTAAATTAGGCATTTTATCAACCAAGGTACCGGCCACAATTTCTGCCAATGTTAGCTGTTCTCCAGCGAAGTAGAGGCGATCGCCCAATAAATCCTCCAAAAAACTCAACGTATTGATCGCCCGTAGCTGAGCATACTCTAAGTCTGGTGATGGCTCGCGTGCAGGCTTGTCATGAATCAGCAGCTTGACCACCGCAGGCAGCAGTTCATTCAGCGCCACCAGTTGCACCATCCGCACCCTAGCTAAATCTACGGCATCGGTTGGCAGCAGTGAAACGTCGGGATACTGCGCTTCTAAATAATCCAGAATAGCCAGAGATTCAATCACGCGAACATCACCATCCACCAAAACTGGGATATGCCCAAAAGGATTTAGGGCCAGGAATTCAGGCTCAAATTGCGCGCCGCCTAAATCAACCGGAATCAGCTCAAATGGCAACTGTTTTTCTAGTAGAGCTAACCATACAGGGCGGGCATAAACAGACGGGCGGGCGTAGTAAAGCTTCAGCATGGGAGTTTTGTACCAAATGAAGGATAGAGAAATGGAAAGGAGAGAGAAAAAGACAAAAAAGACCGATCGGTCTGCTTGGGTGCAAAAAAATTAGCCCGGTGTTGCTAGCTGCTGTTGAACATAGGTTTTGAGATGAGTTAGGGCTTGGTTTAGATAACGGGCATCGCCATAGAGCTTGCTGAGCATCACCGCCCCCTCAATGGTGGCAATTAAAATTGTGGCCACCGCATCGGCGTCAACCGTTGCGTGCAATTCACCGCGTTTGATCCCTTGAGCCACCACCCGTTGAATCAGCCTGCGCCACCCGTCCATCGCTAGCTGTGCTCGTTGACGCAGAGCAGGATGCGTATCATCACTCTCCACAGCGGTATTGAGGATGGGACAGCCGCCCTGAATCGGTGGGTCATCTAACAGGTGCTCATAAACGCTGAGGATGGCAACTAACCGATCGA
>JAYUYI010000239.1:0-1808 GCA_043752545.1 Thermoleptolyngbya sp. | reverse complement strand
TCAAATTCGGCTCCTTTGAACGCTGTAGAGGTGGCCCATCGACTGCCCGGTGCTGTAGCAATATGCCGTTTCAGCAGCTGTTGAGCCGCAGTGGCTCCAACTTTGGGTAAAAAGCAAAGCCGACCCACCCAACAGCGATTTAGATCGGTGACCGGGAGCGCTTCAGAGATGCCTGTCCAGGTTGGCAGCTTCACGGTCTGCGCTGAAATTAATTGCTTGAATCCTCTCCAACTATCTGCAAAATTGTCTCGCAGCACCATGTTGACGGATTCGTCTATGGCCGATACGCCCTGCGCACTAATTTGCCCCCCCAATTGAGCAGTCAGTTCGATCAAACAAGTTTGGGCACCGGATTTCATCGATTGGGAGGCAGCAGCAATGCCCCCCAAAGAACCACCCACTACGACCACTTCGCACTCCCATGTTTCTTGGGCGGCAGGTAAGGGCAGCAGTTTGGGTCTACCGTTGGGTAGAAGCGGAGCGATCGCCCCATCGGCTAATCTTGCTGTAGAAAAATTGTCTGCAAGCGGGGTGACACTCGAAGAATTGAGCCGGGTATGATACTCTAGAGCGCTCACAAAGACAGCAGAAGTTGCCCCTGCTAAAAGGCTGCAGGTGGGAATTAACCATGCCAATCGATGAGAGAGGAAAAATCGTTTCATACCCAAATTTCGAGTGATATGGTAGTTAGAAATAAACCTGTAGAAATCGTATTTCCTGTAGAAACTGAGCCATCGGCGAGTTTGGATTGTTCTCTAGGGCAATGGACTATTTGAGCCCAAAACTTGACGAAATCCAACAGCTTCATAGTGTAGCTAAAACTGAGATCATCAGCATGTTCAGATGCCTAATGTTTACTAGAGCTTGTTCCAAATCTATTGTTCTTGCCTCTGAGTGCCCTCTTTCCTTAACAAAATGAGCAATTGAACCATGAAAGCCCAACCGTTTTTACCATTTGCTGGCGCTGAGCTAACGTCTGATTCTGTCCATTCGGCTCAAGCTGGAGCCAAGTCTTCAAAGCTCCGTCAGTCTTTGGTGTGGAAGTTGATGGGAGCGGCGATCGCGTCATCCATTTACTTCACCGCTGGGGCAGCTCTGGCGCAAGTCTACAGCCTTGGCAGCACTGGAAACGCAGTCTCTGATATTCAGCAACAGCTCGGCGTGGGGGTAGATGGGGTGTATGGCCCAGAAACCGAAACGGCTGTGATGAATTTTCAATCTCGCTATGGGTTGCAAGTAGATGGCCAGGCAGGCTCTGCTACTCTACAGGCGTTGGGGTTGCCCTATTTGGTTGACGGCAACCTCAGCAATGTGGGCGGGCCAACAGACCCGATCTACAGCCGACCCTCTAACCTCGGTGAACGAGCCACGGTTCGAACCCCAAGCGGTATCGGCGTTCAAATTCGCGATCGCCCCAACGGCAATGCGGTGGGTGGGTTAGACGACGGAGCGGCGGTTTATCTGTCGGGGCGGCAAGAGACTTCTGGAGGCTACACGTGGGCAGAATTAGCCCGACCTAACCGAGGGTGGGCTGCCGCCGATTACTTGGTACCCTACGGCGTTGGTGGCCCCATTGGCGGCAATCCAGGCGGCGGCCTACAGCGTGGTGCCTACGTGGTGGCAGTTCCCGGAAACGACTATGCACTGTTTAACCAAGTTAGACAAGCTGCTCCGGGTGCCTACCAAGATACGGATTCACGCGGTAACTTTATCAATGCTGGCTCATTTAATCGCCGTTCTGAGGCAAATGCCTTAAACCGCCGTCTGAGAAATCAGGGGTTTGATGCTCGTGTAATCTATGACTAAGC
>JAYUYI010000238.1:0-4797 GCA_043752545.1 Thermoleptolyngbya sp. | reverse complement strand
AAATGTTGGCGATGGGTGTTTCTGCTAGCACTCAAGGGCAAACACCTCTGCCCGCCGTGCCCACCGAACTGAATACGCTGGTGCTGAAGCTCTGGCGGGGCAGGATTTTTCTGGACGATAAAAGTACCTTGGCGAATCTGCAATCGGTGCGTGAACAGCAGCCGTTTGGCATTATTCACCTGGCGACCCATGCCGATTTCTTAGCTGGCCCGATCGACGAATCCTATATTCAGTTTTGGAACGATCGCCTGCGATTAGACCAGGTGCAGCAATTGCGCTGGAATGATCCCCCAGTAGAAATGCTGGTGTTGAGCGCTTGCCGAACGGCGCTTGGCAATGAGCAGGCCGAACTGGGGTTTGCCGGAATGGCGGTGCAAACGGGGGTGAAGACGGCGGTCGCTAGCCTCTGGTATGTCAGCGATGCGGCAACCTCGGCGCTGATGACCCGCTTTTACCAAAGCCTCAGTACAGCTCCGATTAAGGCCGAAGCATTGCGCCAAGCCCAGATTGGCATGGCGCGAGGGACGGTGTTTGTAGATGAAAATGGCCGATTGCAAGGGATAGGTGACCTCGATGGGTTGCCGCTACCCGCCGACAGTGTGGCCGATGTGCTCGGTCAGCCGCTGTCGCATCCTTACTATTGGGCGGCGTTTACCATGATTGGCAATCCTTGGTGATCTTTAGGTCAATATTTCTTCTAGCTTGTGTTGTTCCCACAGCTGTTGGTAGAGGCCGGGTTGGGCTAGCAGCTCTGCATGGGTTCCGGTTTGCGAAATCTGGCCTTGATCCATGACTAAAATGCGATCGGCGAGGGCGGCTGCCGAAAGTTGATGGGTGATGAACAGCACTGTTTTGCGCTGGGTGCTGGCTTTGAGGTTATTGAGGATTTCTGTAGCGGTTTGGTTATCAACGCTGGAGAGGGAGTCGTCCAAAATCAGCACCGGAGCATCGGTCAAGATAGCGCGCGCTAGGGCGGTGCGCTGGCGTTGCCCGCCGGAAAGGGTGATGCCGCGTTCGCCCACAATGGTTTTGTACTGCTGCGGAAAATTGAGAATTTCTGGATGAAGTTGCGATTGTTTGGCGGCGCTTTCAATTTGGTCTTGCTCGGCTACCGGGTCACCGTAGCGAATGTTGTTTTTGATCGTGGTGCTAAACAGAAAGCTCTCTTGCGGGACGTAGGCGATCGCCCCTCTCAAATCTTTCAGGCGCAGTTTCGTAATGTCGTAGCCATCTAGAAACACCTGCTCTGGGGCGATGTCGAGCAGGCGCGGTAGGGCATTGGCCAAGGTCGATTTACCAGAGCCAATTGAACCTACTACTGCCACGGTTTCCCCTGGTTTAATCGTAAAGCTAACATCTTGGAGGGCTGGCAGCTTGGCGTCAGGGTAGGCATAGGACAGGTGATGCGCACTCAGCCAGCCCCGCACATCGGTGCGCAGCAGCGGAATGGCACTGGCCGTATCGTGAATTTTGGGCTGCTCTGCCAAAATATATTCCACCCGATCGATGCTGACCTCACCGCGCTGATAGGCGGTAATGGTGAAGCCCAAGATCGCAGTCGGAAATACCAGCCGCTCTACGTACAGCAACAGCGCTAGAAACCCTCCCACCGTGATCCGACCATCGGCAATTTCGCCAGCGCCAAAGGCCAGCAGCACCAGCAGGCTAATGCTGGCCAGACCTCCCAACAGTGGAAACAGCGTCGTTCGCGTTTTTGCCAGCGTCAGGTTTGCATCTAACAGCTGCTGATTGAGCTGACCAAAGGCGCGGCGTTCATTCGCTTCTTGGGCGTAGATTTTGATTAGCGCCATGCCGCTCATGTCTTCCTGGATCAGCTTGCTGAGTTCGGCGGTTTGCTGCTGCACTTCGAGCTGCTGCTGTTTGAGGCGATCGCTAAACAAATAGACCAGAAAAAACATCGCCGGATAGATGGCGATCGCAATCAGCGTTAATCGCACATCAATGCCAAACATCACCGGCAGCGTCAGCGCATAGGCGAACAGCGTGTTGGCCAAACTGAGCACCGCAAACCCCACCAACCGCCGAATATTATCGACGTCGCTAGTCGCGCGGCTGATCAAATCTCCAGCCGTGTTTTCCGCAAAATAGGCTGGCTCCATCGTCAGCAAATGATTGAAAATCTTTTGCTTGAGGTCAAATTCTACTTGCCGCCCCACCCCAAACAGCAGCACCCGCGAAATCATGCGCATAAACCACATGGCAGTAGCCAGCGCCAGAATCCATAGGGCATAGGTAATCACCCGCTGGTAGCTAAAACTTTGCTGCAATTCATCAATTCCATCTCGCAGCAGCAGGGGGATAGATACCCCAACGCCGTTGACGGCCAGTAATGCTAAAACACCCCCCCCGGTCTGCCGCCAGTGGGGACGCAAATAGGCTCCTAGCTTTTTGATTCGAGAGTTTGCCATGGGTTACAAATAAGTGCTTGGCGATGAGCCTAAAAGAGTTACCTCGGATGAGAGAGTTACCTCGGAGCGATGAGCCAGCCGCGTAAGAAATAATAGACTGAGGTGAGATATTCATCGACGACAGCCGTTGTTACCCGCAGCGCCTCTACATTGGGAACCAGGTACCCAATATTGGCCAGCAGGCGATCGCCATTGCCGATTTGGAACATAAAGCGATCGGCGGCCTTAGGGGTAGCGCGAATGCCTGCATTCGCTAGAGTAGAAACCGCCCGACCCATATTCAGCGTTGGGGCTACTACGATAACCGTATCCACCTCTTCGCGAAATCCCCGCGTTTGCAGCAGCCGATCCACTTCGACTACGCTGCTGTAAATATCTACCCCTAAAGTTTCAAGCACGACCCGATCTGCTGGCACACCCGCCCCAATCAAAGCCGACTGTACGGCTTGGGCTGGGTCTATCTGCCCAGGAACAGTGGGATCGACGTTGCCCTGGCCTCCGGTGCTGGCAATCACCACAACATCAGGATTTCCCTGCGCCACCTGGTCTTGATATGAGCGGGCGGCACCGTTCAGCAACTGTGGATCTAACACCACAATTGCCCGAGTGGTTTGGGCACTTGGAGCCAGCGTTTGCTGAGCCGGGATGGCACTCATTGTCGTCCGGATTGCCTGAGATGTCAGCCAGTCTGCCACAATCGGCGTACTGGAAAACAGTAAGACCAGTAAAGCCGCCAACACCTGATTGCCAGCTACTTTCTTTGTGCCATCTTTGAGGGCAATCAGCAGCAAAAAAATTGCTAATCCTAGCGGCTTCAGCGGTAGCGATAACAATCCCCAAACCGAGCTTACTGTGCTGTTTGAAGGATCGAGGAACGCTAAGATCACGAAGATAAAAATCAGAATTCCACCTAACCAAGTTAGGTAGTTTCTGGGAATAAACCGACTGAACACATACCAAAGAATTGTGCCAATCAGCAGCCAGAGAAGAATTCGGGTTAGCAGTTCGAACATTGCCGTCTTGATCGTTAAGGAGTCTGAGCCGAGTTTGCCTACGTAATCATGGCACTACTCTGAAGGTAGAGGGTTTGATGAGGCTCAATATCCTCAATAAAATTTAACTCCACAGGTCTTATACTATGCAGGTTTTGCTAGTTAATCTATTTAATATCTAATTTTTTTTAATCAAACGGCATCCGACTGGCTCTTATGGGTAGGGGCTTGGCAGTGCCAAGCCCCTACCCATAATTCACCTGCATTACAACCTGTCATTACAATTGGTCGATTTGAGTTCTCAGCGCTTCTAGCTCAGCATCTACCGAGGCGTCTTTGGGAGCCACGCTAGTAGGCTGGGAGGCGGGAAGCTGGGCAGATGTGGGAGCGCTACCGCTGAGCAGTTGCGCTTTCATCGCTTCGAGTTCAGCATCGACATCAGTACCCGACTCTAACGCCGCAAACTGGCTTTCCAAGTCTGATCCGGCTAGCTCAGCCGCCGCTTGAGAGCGGGCTTCCATCTGCAGCACCTTTTCTTCCATCCGCTCAAAGGCACCCATAGCGGTACTGGTGCCCATGCGCCCTACCGTATTTTGCAGCTGCTCTTGAGCTTTAGCCGCACTGGCTCTCGCCCGCAGCATGTCTTTCTTGGTTTTTGCCTCTGAAATTTTGCCTTCGAGGGCGATTAAATTGCGCTTGAGCGTATCGACCGTGGCCACTTGTTGGTCGAGCTGCGTTTTCATTGAAGCACCGGATTCAAGCTGCACTTTCTTACGGCTCAGGGCTTCTTTGGCTAAACTCTCATCGCCCTTTTGCAGCGCTAGCTGTGCCCGTTGCTGCCAGTTGTTGGCCTCGGTTTGAGACTGGTTGTATTGTTGATGCATCCGCTTTTGACTGGCGATCGCACTAGCAACAGCCTGACGCAACTGCATCAGGTCTTCTTGCATGTCAATCAAGGCTTGCTCCAGAATCTTTTCTGGATCTTCGGCGGCGCTCACGGCAGCGTTGAGGTTGCTCCGGACGACTCGGCTGACACGGTCAAACAATCCCATGACTTTAGCTTCCCTATTCAGCAGTTGCAGGCTAGATCCGTCCAGTTAAGCAACTCCGGGAGCAAACGACAGCATGCCGCCTTCTACTTGGGTTGGACTTTAAGGTGGAGTCAATCTAGCGATTACCCACTATTATGCGCTATGACCTTGGACAAGGGGGTTAGCACCTGTGCTTTTTTGGCAGGCGGTAAGATTATAAAAACGGGATGCTCACTCATGAGCACCCCGTGATTTAGATTGAGACTAAAGTACGCGATGTGCAACTTTACCGTTAAAACCCTTGATTTCCCGTGGGGTGGTCATCTTGCCCGCCTAGGCTGGACG